>JBEKGV010000030.1:0-12969 GCA_050012615.1 Acetobacteraceae bacterium
TGCATCTGACCGGCCACGCCGGAATGGGCATCGACCAATTGAAGTCGTTTCGGCAATTGCACTCCGCGGCGGCCGGCCATCCCGAACTTGGCGAAAATCCGGCGATCGAGACCACGACAGGCCCTCTCGGCCAAGGCCTGGCGACCGCGGTCGGCATGGCGCTCGCCGAGCGCATCCTGGCGGCTCGGTTCGGTAAAGCACTGGTCGATCACCGCACCTGGGTCATCTGTTCGGACGGCGACCTGATGGAGGGCATCAGCCACGAGGCTCTGGGCCTTGCCGGGCACCTCGGTCTGTCGAAGCTCACCGTGCTTTACGACGACAATAATATTTCGATCGACGGCAGCACTTCGCTCGCCGTGTCCGATGACGTCGTGAAGCGTGTCGCCGCCCATAATTGGGCGGTGCGGATGGTAGACGGCCATGATCCGGACCAGGTGGGGGCAGCTTTGTCGGCCGCCACCCGGTCGCGCAAGCCGACCATGATCGTTTGCCGGACCATTATAGGCCTGGGTGCCCCGACCAAAGCCGGAACCGCCGGCGTTCATGGTTCGGCGCTCGGCCCGTCCGAGGCCGCCGGGGCGAAGAAATTGCTTGGCTGGACCGAGCCACCCTTCACTGTGCCCGAGGAACTCGCGGCAAAGTGGCACGCCGTCGGGGAACGGTCGGCCGGATTGCATCGGGCATGGCTGCGGCGTCTCGCCGCGTCCAACCAGCGAGCGGACTTCGAGCGTGCGATCGCCGGTAAGCTGCCGGATACCTGGGGCGAAGCTGTCGCTGCCCTGAAACAGGAAATCGCAGACAGCAAGCCGAAGATCGCTACCCGCCAAGCAAGCCAAAAGGTTCTGGAGACTCTGGTGCCGGCGACGCCGGAACTGGTTGGTGGCTCGGCCGACTTGACCGGATCCAACCTGACGCTGGTCAAGGGGCAAGGCATCATCGCTCCCGGCGACTTCAGTGGCCGCTACATTCATTACGGTGTGCGCGAACATGGCATGGCTGCCGCGGCCAACGGCATGGCGCTGCATGGTGGGATTATTCCGTATACCGGAACATTTTTCGTCTTCACCGATTACATGCGTCCCGCGATCCGGCTCGGCGCGCTCATGCGTCAGCGGGTCATTCACGTCCTCACCCACGATTCCATCGGGTTGGGTGAGGATGGGCCAACGCACCAGCCGGTCGAGCAGCTCGCCAGCCTGCGCGCCATGCCGAACATCCATGTGTATCGTCCGGCCGACACGATGGAGACGGCGGAAAGCTGGGAGCTCGCGATCCGCCGCACCGATGGGCCCAGTCTCCTGGTTTTGACGCGGCAGGCATTGCCCGCCCTGCGCTTTGATGCGTCGGAGAACCTGACAGCGCGCGGCGGTTACGTCCTCGCCGACGCTGAGGGCGCGAGGCAGGCGACGTTGATCGCCACCGGGTCGGAGGTCTCCATCGCCATGGAGGCTCGCGCCAAGTTGGCCGCCGAGGGTATCCAGACCGCCGTGGTGTCGCTGCCATGTTGGGAATTGTTCGAAACCCAGGATGCCGGATACCGCGACGCGGTGCTCGGCACGGCATTTCGCGTCGGCGTCGAGGCGGCATGCGGGTTCGGTTGGGAGCGGTGGTTGGGCCTGGACGGCGAGTTCATCGGCATGACCGGATTTGGTGCCTCCGCGCCGGCTGACGTGCTATATGAGTATTTCGGGATCACCGCCGAGGCCATCGCGACGGCGGTGCGTAAACGGCTTGGTAAGTTATAGATGGGCAAATGACGTGGTGAGCCATAGGAAGGGAATACCAACATGCCAGTGAAGGTCGCGATCAACGGTTTTGGTCGGATTGGTCGCCTCGTGTTGCGCGCGATCGTGGAAAGCGGGCGCGAGGACGTCGTTCCGGTCGCCATCAACGACCTCGGCAGCGTGGAGGCCAACGCGCATTTGTTCGCCTATGACAGCGTTCATGGCCGCTTCCCGGGCCAGATCGAGGTGTCGGGCAATACCATCACCATCCGCCATAACGGCAAGGTCTATGGCCCGCTGACCGTATCGGCCGAGCGCGATCCGACCAAGGTGCCGTACAAGGGCGTCGACGTGGCGCTGGAATGCACCGGGATTTTCACGTCGAAGGCCAAAGCCTCGGCGCTGCTGACCGCGGGTGCGCGCAAAGTGTTGATCTCCGCGCCTGGCGATGAGGTGGACGCGACCGTCGTCTATGGCGTTAACCACAAGGTACTGACCGCGGCCATGACGGTCGTCTCGAATGCTTCGTGCACGACCAATTGCCTCGCGCCGATGGCGAAGGTGCTGCATGACCGGTATGGCATCCTGCGCGGCTACATGGTGACGATCCACGCTTACACCGGCGATCAGAACACGGTCGATACGCTGCACAAGGATCTGCATCGCGCGCGAGCGGCGGCGGTCTCGGCGATCCCGACCTCGACCGGCGCGGCGCGCGCGGTGGGCCTGGTGCTGCCGGAACTGAAGGGCAAGTTGGACGGCACCGCGATCCGCATTCCGACACCGAATGTTTCGCTGGTGTCGCTCGACGTGAACCTCGCGAAGCCGGCGACGAAAGATGAAATCAACGCGGCGATGCAGGATGCGTCGAAGGGCGAGTTGAAGGGCATCCTGGATTACAACACGCACCCGCTTGTGTCGGTCGACTTCAATCATTGTGCCGCGTCGTGCACGTTCGATGCAACGCAGACGGCGGTGGTGGACGGGGCGTTGGCGCGGGTACTGGGCTGGTACGACAATGAGTGGGGGTTCTCCAACCGCATGTCCGACACGGCGGCGTTGTTCGGGAGCCTTTGATTTCGAACTCGCCGTTGCAGACCCTGACTTAGTTGTTGCGCAATCGTGATGCCCGGGCGCGCAGTCGTCATTCCCGGGCTCCCAATCGTCATGCCCGGGCGCGCAATCGTGATGCCCGGGCGCGCAATCGTCATGCCCGGGCGTGCAATCGTCATGCCCGGGCGTGACCCGGGCATCCGTGCCAGCACGGAGCCGCGATTGGTCCCCGGGTCAGGCCCGGGGACGACGGCTGGGGCCGCGGGGATGACGGACGGGACGTGTTTCGGCGTCAGTGTCTTAAAGTTTTCAGGTGATGAACCATGACCTTTCGCACCCTTGATTCGCTGGACCCCGCAGGCAAGCGCGTGCTGATGCGAGCCGACCTGAACGTCCCCGTCAGGGATGGCAAGATCACCGACCTGACCCGGATCGAACGCCTGTCGCCGACCATTCGCGAGCTGTCGGGCAAAGGCGCCAAGGTCATCGTTTGCAGCCATTTCGACCGGCCCAAAGGCAAGCCCGTGCCCTCGATGTCGCTGCGTCCGATGGCCGATGCTCTGAGCCATGTGCTCGGCCGGCCCGTCGCGTTCGCCGACGACTGCGTTGGAGAGGCCGCCCGGACGGCGGTGGAAAGGATGGCCGATGGTGACGTGCTGGTGCTGGAAAACACCCGATTTCATCCTGGCGAAGAAAAGAACGACCCGGCGTTCAGCGCCGATCTGGCCGCGTTGGCGGATGTGTTCGTGAACGACGCGTTCAGTGCCGCGCATCGCGCTCATGCCAGCACCGAGGGCGTGGCGCATCTGTTGCCCGCCTATGCCGGTCGCCTCATGCAGGCCGAACTCGAGGCATTGGATGCCGCGCTGGGGAACCCGCAACGGCCGGTGGCGGCGATCGTCGGCGGGGCGAAAGTGTCGACCAAGCTCGAGCTTTTGGGCAATCTGGTCACCAAGGTGAACGTGCTGATCATCGGTGGCGCGATGGCGAACACGTTCCTCGCGGCGGAGGGCAAAGCCGTCGGCAAGTCGCTACAGGAAGCCGAGATGCACGAGATGGCGCGGTCGATCCTGGCTCAGGCCGTCAACGCCCGCTGCGAGGTCGTGCTGCCTGTCGATGCCGTCGTGGCAACCGAGTTCAGGGCAAACCCGCCGACGCGGACCGTAAGCGTGGACGCGGTGCCGGCGGACAGCATGATCCTCGATGTCGGACCGGCGTCGGTCGCGGCGCTGATCGCTCGTTTGCCATCGTTGAAGACGCTCGTATGGAACGGCCCACTGGGCGCCTTCGAAACGCCGCCGTTCGAGCGGGCGACGATGGCTCTGGCGAAAGCGGTGGCCGCGGCGACGGAGCACGGCGCGTTGCGAAGTGTGGCCGGCGGTGGGGATACCGTCTCGGCGCTACGCCAGGCGGGCGTGATTGATAAATTGTCGTATGTATCGTCCGCGGGCGGGGCGTTTCTGGAATGGTTGGAGGGGAAGGCTTTGCCCGGCGTCGCGGCGTTGGGATAGATGAAACGCTGGCGGAACATATCACCCAATGCGTCATCATCAGGCTTGACCCGGTGATCTCTGGCGGCACGGCCATGACGTGGTTGACGCCTGTCTTGAAGAGTAAGCCATTTGGGCGGTCCGTATTGTCCACATCGACGAGGTAAAACATTTCGTGGCCCAGAGCGTGGCCTGAGCCATCAGCACGAATTCGAACGATCGCTGCCTCGATCTCTCGAGGCTAATAATTCATCCGCCGAAGACGAAACGGGAATTTTGTTTCGCTATCAGTCAATCGCCGTCACGCCCGCTCGACCACCCGCACACGGCCCACTCGCCGAGTGCGTGGCACCGGCTTCACGACAATCTCCACATCCCGACCGAGCAACGTCAGAAAATGCATCAGCCGTTCAACCGAGAAATTCGTGAGATACCCGCGCTGTAAACGCGATACCTTGGGTTGATCGATGCCAAGCAGTTCACCCGCCGCCGCCTGGGTCAGACGCCGCTGACGGATTACTTCACCGATGCGTGAGGCCAGTTCCGCCTTGGCGAGGCTTTCCTCGGCGTCGGGTAATCCGAGGTCCGCGAAAACATTTCCGCTGCCGACCTCAACTTTAATGTTGTCAACCATGTTCGCCTTATCCTTTTCGTTCCGCCAGCCACGCGGCATGCTGTTTCTCAGCCGCGCGCAGCCGCGCTTTCACCAGATCAATTTCGGCTTGTGGCGTTGAGATCCCGTGCCGCGACTTCTTCTGAAATGCGTGCAGCACGTACACGCGGCCAGCCAACCTCACCGTGTAAACCGCGCGGTACGTGTCCCCGTCATGATCTTCAACAATTTCCAATACGCCCGCTCCGCCGAAGCTGTGCAATGGCTTCGCATTCGGGTGTTTATTCCCCTTCTGAGCTTCGTAGATGGCAAACCCGACCGCGCGCACGACCTCCTCAGGAAAGGCGACCAAATCGTCCTTGACGCTGCCGATCCAAACAACCGGCTTTGCAACTGGAGAAACCTGTATCCTTGAATATGCTTGAACAGGCATGATTACAAGCCCTCTTTGTCGTGTGACGGGAATTCATCCAGCCGCGCCCGACGTGGCGGTCAGCGACCTTGAGACCGCGTCTACCTTGGGGGCCCTTAACAAGGACATAATACCGCCAGAGGCCGGGGCGGATTGTCAGTCGCCCCGGCTTCCTACGCCGCCAGGCGTCGTGACGAATGTGGAATGACGTCAGATAATTCTCAGCCGGCGATGCGACGCGAATCGCGGGACGCCCGCGGGATCACTCAGCCGCCTCTGCCTCCACCTCCCGCTTCCGCAGATACGCGGCCAGAGCCGCCAATGCCGCGGGCGTCATCCCCTGGATCCGTGCCGCCGCGCCGAACGACGCCGGCCGAATGGAGGCGAGCTTGTCGCGGATCTCCGCCGACAGCCCGCCAATACGATCGAACGCGACGCCGTCCAGCGACACCGCCTCCTCGCGCGAGAAGCCGCGGATTTCGGCCTGCTGACGATGCAAATACCCGCCGTAAACCGCCTCAGCCCGCATTTGCGCCACCGCCCTTGGGGCCGCATCCAGCAGAAATGGAAAGGCCCGGGTCAATACCTCCCAGGGCACGCCATCATAACCGGAGAGTTCGACAACATCCCGCCACCGCCCATCGTCCCGGACGCCAACGCCAATTCGAGCCAGCGCCGCCGGCGTCCCGCCCTCCGCCCGCGCCCGGGTCATTAAGCGGGTCACGTCATCGTGATGCGCACGGAACGACGCGGCCCGTTGGCGCCCGACGCAACCCCACTCGATCCCCTTCTCGGTCAATCGCAAATCGGCGTTGTCGGCGCGCAACGACAGCCGGAACTCGGCGCGGGACGTGAACATCCGGTAGGGCTCGCTGACACCGTGCAGCGTCAGATCATCCACCAGTACCCCGAGGTAGGCCTCCGACCGAGCCAGCCGCACCTCGTCGCACCCCCCGGCGATCCGAGCTGCGTTGACGCCGGCCAGCAGGCCTTGGGCCGCCGCTTCCTCGTACCCGGTGGTGCCGTTGATTTGCCCAGCCAGGAACAGGCCCGGGAGCGCACGCAACGCCAGCCCGGACGAGAGAGCGACGGGGTCAACGTAATCGTACTCCACCGCATATCCCGGCCGGATCATCCGCGCGTGCTCAAGCCCAGGGATGGTGGCAACCAAAGCCTGCTGGACGTCCTCGGGGAGCGAGGTGGAGATGCCGTTCGGATAGACGGTCGGGTCGTCCAGCCCCTCCGGCTCCAGGAAGATGTTGTGGCGATCTCGGGCCGCGAACCGTTTTACCTTGTCCTCGATCGACGGACAGTAGCGCGGCCCAACCCCGCTGATATTGCCGACGTGAATCGCCGAACGGTGGAGGTTCTCCCGAATCACCGCATGCGTCGCGGGCGTGGTCGAGGTGACCCGGCACGCCAGTTGGGGAGACGGAATGCGTGACGTCAATGTCGAGAAGGGCTCCGGCGCCGCGTCGCCGGGATCCTCGTTCAGTCCCCGCCAATCGATCGTCGCCCGATCCAGTCTGGGCGGTGTCCCGGTCTTCAGGCGGCCCATCGGGAGGTTCAGCCGCTCCAGAGTGCGCGCTAGGCCGATCGTGGGCGCCTCGCCGACCCGTCCGGCGGGAGTGTGCCAGTCGCCGATATGGATGACGCCACGCAGGAACGTGCCGGTCGTCACCACCGCGGCACCGCAGTTCACTCGCGAACCATCCGCGCAAACTACCGCGGCGAGACGGCCGTCTGGCGCGATCTCCAGATCCTCCACCGGAGCCGCACGCAAGGTCAGCCCTGGAGTGGCGGCAAGGGCGGCACGCATGGCACGGCGATACAGAGCGCGATCCGCCTGCGCCCTTGGGCCGCGCACCGCTGGTCCCTTGCTGCGGTTAAGCAACTTGAAATGGATGCCGGCCGCGTCAGCCACTCGGCCCATCAGGCCGTCCAACGCGTCGACCTCGCGCACAAGATGACCCTTGCCAATCCCTCCGATCGAAGGGTTGCACGACATTTCACCCAGTGTCTCCAACTTGTGGGTGAGCAGCAGCGTGCGCGCGCCCATGCGTGCGGCGGCGGCGGCGGCCTCACAGCCGGCATGGCCGCCGCCGACAACGACGACATCGAAAATTTCGGAGTTGTGGCGCATGCGCGGTGTCATGGGAGGGACATGCCAGCGGAGTCAATCGTCTCTCGAATTCCGCCGGCGCGCCGGTCAGCGATCAGCCGCCGGCGATCAGGTTCGTCAATTCCTCCGGCATGCTGAGCATCGGATAATGCCCGGTATCCAGTTCAAGCCATTTGGCCTTGAGCCGGGCGGCCGCGCGGCGTTGGTGCGCCTCGCCCGGGTTCACGGCGCGACGGCACCAGATGACAGTGGCGGACCAGGGCTTCTCCCAAAAATCAGTCAGCTTCACTGGAACCTCGGAGCACCCCACCGGATGCAGCGTGTAGCGGTCAAGGACCCATTCCCTCGTTGCCGGCTCGAGATCGGCGAACAGCCGCTGTTCGGCGTCTTCCCGCGATGGGCCCGCGCCGAGCCCGACTGGCGTGGCGGTCGTGCGCCGGACGATGTCACGGGTACGCTCGCCGTTGAACAGCGCGAGTGCGTCGACCAGAACGATGCGGGCGATGCGATCGCGCATCTGCTCGGCGGCGCCGCAGACGACCATGCCGCCTGAGCTGGTGCCGACCAGCACGACGTCCCGAAGGTCCTCGTAAAACAGCAGTTCGGCGATTTCGGTGCTGTGTGTCGTGGTGTCGATGCCGGGGCGCAATTGATGCCTCCGCTCCGCGCAACCGTCGAGCGTTGGAGCATAAACAGAGTGCCCCGCCGCCCGGAGGCGTGCCGACACGTGCTGCCAAATCCAGCCGCCCTGATACGACCCGTGCACCAGTACGAAGTTCGTCATCGCCTTAGCTCCCTTTTTGTTTCTTTCCTACCAGGACATTCTGAAAGCGCGGCATGGCGAGTCAATGTCGACTGGGCGACATCATCGTCCGGGCCGCTTGGACGTGGTTTGTCCGCACCCGATATCCGGGCGCGCCGACCGGCGCTATCCTCTGCCCACAACCCAATGGGGAGAGATCCGCCATGCCGAGTGATCCGTTCGTCGAGGCCGCCGCACTGTCGTCGCCTGGTCCCGTTCGCTACCTCGATGCGCGCGATCAGGCGTCGTTCGACGCGGGCCACGTGCCCGGTGCCGTCCGGGTGCCCGTCGACGCCTGGGACAAGGCGGCCAAGGCCGCCGACACCGGGTTCGACAAGACGGCTTTCTGGGACGAAGCGCTCGGATCTCTGGGCGTCGATCCCGCGACGACCGCGGTGACCTACGATAGCGGCCGTATGACCGACGCCGCGCGGGTTTGGTTCGTCCTGCAATATTTCGGCATTCGCTGCGTGATCGTGAACGGCGGCTGGCCAACTCTCGCGTCGGCGACCGGACTTCCGCGGGCCGCTGAACCGTCCAAAGGAGCGTTCCATGCGGCTCCCGGCTCCGGGCTGGTTGGGTTGGTCGATCGGGAGACGCTGAAGCGTCAACTCGATGGAGCCGCGCAGGTGTTTGATAGCCGAACTCGGGCGGAATTCACCGGCGAGGACACGCGCAATCGAGCACGTGCGGGACACCTTCCAGGTGCGAGACAGCTGTCGCATGTGGATCTGATGGACAACGGCGTCGTTCGTCCGGCGCCCGTCTTGCGTAGCATGCGGGAGGGCGTTGGCTTCGGTCCAGGGGATCACGTCGTGACACATTGCGAGGGCGGCGGGGGGGCGGCGCTGGCCGGAGCCGCGGCGGTGCGCGCCGGGTTCGACGACGTCCGGGTCTACTATCTCAGCTTCGGCGACTGGGTGCGCGACGAGAGTTGTCCGATCGTGCGGGATTAGGAAGCGGGCCGGGGAGAACCATGGCATGCGTTGCAGGGTAGCAACGACGGTCACGTTGCTGGTTGGCATTCAGTATCTTGTTGCCTCACATGGAGTCGCGGGCACCGCTAACGGTCAGGATCCTTCGGGAACCGTCTGTCCCTCGACAGGCGACCGAGATTTGAAGCCCCGCGATCGAGCGCGCAGCGCGGCGATGTCGGATCAAATGCCTACGTTGCCCGACCTGCGGCGGGCAGCCAGCAGCTTGTTTGACTCGAAGAACTGTTCCACCGCGGCGGCGTGCACGGCCCGTGAGCTGGCATCGAAGTCCGCCGCCGGCTGCGGTTCCAGATCGAAATGACCGTAATCGTCATGGCCTCGCACCAGAGCCGCACTCACGCGCGCATCGTTGGTCAGACGGCAATGCGGCGGAATGTAGCTGACGCCAATGCCAATGCGGCGCTCATTGGTCCGGTTCGGCTCGGAGGAGTGCACGAGGTGGGTGTGGTGCAGGGAGATCTGCCCGGATTTAAGCGGCATCGTGACGTATTGGGTGTAGTCCAATTTGTGGTCGATGGTCTGACCGCGCGACAGCAAATTGCCCTGTGCGAATGTGTCCTTATGCGGTCGTTGACCGATCACGTGACTGCCCGGCAGCAACTTGATGCAGCCCATCTCGGGTGTGGAATCTGTCAGGGCGATCCACGCGGTGATCTGTTCATTGGGCACCAGGCCGAAATAGGTACCGTCCTGATGCCATGAGACATGTGATGGATCGTTCGGCTCCTTGAGCCAGGAGGTCAGGTGATAAATCAGAATGTTGGGCCCGATCACACTTTCCACCGCGTCCAGGACTTTGGGGTGGCGCACCAGTTCGTCCATCCAACTGAACAATAAATGCGATTTCGAACGAACGAGATTGGGGAGTTTGCCGAAGGTGTCGCCTTGCTCGTGCTCGAAATCCTCCAGGCGGCCGCGGTAATGGCGAACTTCCTCTTGCGTCAGGCAGTCGATCGGAAAGTGGAAGCCGTCACGCTGGTATTGCGCGACCTGAGCGGGTGACAAGCTGGCGGGCATGATCGCGCCTCCGGGTTGGCGATACTTTGGCGGTGGGCGAGGGGCGGTGCAAGTTACTCTCCCATTCCCGCTACAAACCCCTCCAATCCAACCTGCCTCTCTCCCTTCAGTCGGGCCGCCCGCAGAATCCCGGTCACGTCCTCGACCGCCCGATCCAGGTGCTCGTTTACGATTACGTAATCGAACTCCCGCCAATGCGAGATTTCGTCCCGCGCCATCAGCATCCTCCGATCGATCTCGGCGTCGCTTTCGGCCCCTCTCGCCCGTAACCGTTGTTCCAGCACGGCCAGTCCAGGAGGCAGGATGAAAACGCCTACCACATCCCCCGGCAACCGATCGCGTAACAACCGAAACCCCTGCCAGTCGATGTCGAACAGCATGTCCTCGCCGGCCGCCAACGCCGCGTCGACCGGGGCGCGCGGAGTGCCGTAGCCGTGGGCGCCGCGCAGCACCCGAGCCCACTCCAACAACTCGCCGTTCCTTTGCGCGGCGGAGAAGGCGTCTTCAGCGATGAAGTGGTAATGCACCCCATGCACCTCCCCCGGCCGCGGCGGCCGCGTGGTCACGCTGACCGAGCGGCGCAACTCTGGATCGCGAGCCAACAACGCCTCGGTGATGGCGCCCTTGCCGCCGCCCGAGGGCGCGCACAACACGAGGCACACACCGCGGCGAGCAATCTGGATCATTCGATGTTCTGCACCTGCTCGCGCAGTTGCTCGATCGTGGCCTTCAATTTCAGCCCGGTGTTCGTCAACGCCACGGACGCCGACTTGCTGCACAGAGTATTCGCCTCCCGATTGAACTCCTGCACCAGAAAGTCGAACCGGCGCCCGATATTGACGCTTTCCTCCAACAGCCCCCGCGCGGCATCGATATGGGCGGAGAGCCGATCCAACTCCTCTCTCACATCCGACCGAGCCGCCAGCAGCGCCACCTCCTGGGCGATCCGATCCTCGGGCAGCGATGGCGATTCACGCAGCAGCCCCCGCAGCGTCTCCATCACCCGCATCTGGTGTGCGGCGGGTTGGTCCGCGGCCTCCGCCTCGGCCTGATCGCGCAGCCGGGCGATCTCCTCGAGCTGCCCGGACAGGACGACGGCGAGACGAGCGCCTTCCGAGGCGCGAGCGGCTACCAGCCTCTCCAGCGCCTCAGCGAACCCAGCCCTTACCGGGCCCGAGGCCGCATCGCGCTCCTGCACGGGGTCGGCCGGGGCCTGGCGCATCACGCCCGGCATGGTCAGCAGCGATTCGGCGCGCGGCACAGGGCTGCCGGGGATTCGCGCGTGCAGGTTCATCGCGAGAGTCAGGATATTCGCAAGCGCCGCCTCATCGATCGACGGCCGTGTTTCGGTATCGCGACGAATGTTCAAATTCGCGTTGACGTTCCCGCGTTTCAGCACTTTTCCCGCCATCTCGCGATAGCCGGGTTCGAGCGCGTCCCACCCTGGAGGCAGGCGGAAGCGCAGCTCCAGCCCGCGACCGTTGACGGCGCGGAGTTCCCAGGCCCATGTCAGGGCCTCAACGGTGCCCTCGGTGCGGGCGAATCCAGTCATGGAGGCTAGAAAATACGGCATGGCAGCCGTTCTATCAGCGACGCGGCGAAGCGCCGAGTCCCCCGACTCGGAGATCGTCTCTCTCCCATCCGGAGCGGCGAGGGTACAGTGGCGGCGCAACGCCCGCGCCCGCCGCGTCAGCCTGCGCATCGATCCGAGCGACGGCGCCATTGTCGTTACACTGCCGCCGCGCGCGAGCCGACGGGCGGGGATGGCGTTGCTGATGGGGCACGTCGACTGGGTGACGAAACGAATCGCCGCGCTGCCCGCGCAGGTGATGTTGGTGGAGGGCGCCGAGGTTCAGATTGGCGGCGTTCCGCACATCATTCGCCACCATCCCGACCGCCGGGGCGGCGCCTGGCTGGAAGCCCGGGAACTGCACGTAACCGGCAGGCCTGAATTTTTGGCGCGCCGGGTGGTGGACTTCCTGCGCGCCGAAGCCGGCCGGCGATTATCGGCTTTGGTGCGTGCCAAAGCGGCCCAGGCGAGCCTCATTCCGGCGCGGATCACGATCAAGGATACGACGAGCCGCTGGGGCAGTTGCGCGCCCGATGGCGCGTTGGCGTTCAGCTGGCGGCTGGTGATGGCTCCGGAATTTGTGCAGGACTACGTAACGGCTCATGAGGTCGCCCATCTGCGCCACATGAACCACGGTCCGGCGTTCTGGCACCTCGTTTCTTCTTTGACCGCGCATACACCCCCAGCGATGGCCTGGCTGCGGAATGAGGGGCCCAGGCTTCTGCGGGTGGGATGACCGTTCGTAGAACGCGTCAATGACAATCAACGCCAATCACATCCCCTGGTGGTCCTGGGCCGCTCCTCTGGCTGCCTGCGCGCTGCTCGCCGCGAAATTGACCGGAGCGGTTCCGGCAACCGCCGTGGCCGTCGTCATCCCGGCGGCGTTGCTGTTGTTCGCCGCCGTGTTCGCGGCGGTCCACCACGCGGAAATCGTCGCGCTTCGTGTTGGCGAGCCGTTCGGTTCCATTGTCCTCGCCGTCGCCGTCACGGTGATCGAGGTCGCGTTGATTGTTTCGATGATGCTGGCGGCGAAGGAAGGCGGCGGCTCGCTGGCGCGAGATACCGTGTTCGCCGCCGTGATGCTGGTGCTGAACGGCGTCGTTGGGCTGTGCCTCGTGTTCGGTGGCGCGCGGCATGGCGAGCAGAGTTTTCAGGAACAGGGCACGTC
>JBEKGV010000031.1:0-12788 GCA_050012615.1 Acetobacteraceae bacterium
TGTCCCGCGAATACACGTTTCTGAGTTCCGAGCGGCTCGGCCTCGCGGTGGGCAGACTTTTCGCTGATCCGGATTCGATCAAACCGTATACCGCTTCGTACCAGGATCAGCCGCCATATCCGGCGATCAGTACTGAACCCCAAGGACCAGCTGACCCGAAATTGCTTGAGAGCACGCTCGCCCTTTACCTCTACGCCTCGACGGCCGATGCCTCGTACCGGGATCTGATCGCCCGTCACGACTTGCAACTGCTCGAGGTCGAGCCAGCCTTCCGGTATATGATGGACGATGCGAAGGCCAGGGCGGCGACGCAAAAGGAGCGTGGGATCACCATCGGCTTCGACCTGTCGCAGCTACATGCCACGCCGGTGCGGGTGACCGGCATGCCGTTCTGTACGGACCAGCAAGGGCTTCAATGGGTTCAGATCGATGGCGCGATGATATTCACCTATAAGACTCCGGAGGGACAGCTACTGAGCGTACCCGTCAAGTGGCCGGAAACTTCGCACATCCTGATCCCAACGGTTATCGAAGACGGCGTCCGCAAGTTCGATGGCTATTGTCCAGAGCCGTCGGTGATCGAAGCCCAGAATAATCAACCCAATCACTGAGGCGCGACGACAATGCCAGGCGCTTGGATGCCATGACGTTCATCGAACTTGATTATCTGTTCATCTTTCTACCGGTGGTGGTGATCCTTTATCACGTGTTGCGCGGGACGATCTGGGCGAATGTCCTCATCCTGGGGGCCAGCTATTACTTCTATGGATCGACGGCCGCCTGGTACCTGATCCCATTGGTCGTCACCTCCCTTATCGACTTCCTGGTGGGTATCCAACTGTCGAAGACCGAACACCCAGTGTCGCGGCGTGCCTGGCTGATCCTGAGCCTCACAGCCAATCTTGGACTGCTCGGTTTTTTCAAATACGCGCCGTGGCTGATCGGCAATATCAATCTCGGGCTCGTCGCCGCCGGTGCCGCGTATACTTTGCCGGTCCTGGCCGTCGTCCTGCCGCCCGGCATTTCGTTTTATACGTTTCAAACGATGAGCTACACGATCGAGGTTTACCGGCGCGAAATGCCGGCCTCGCGGCATCTGATCGACTATATGGCGTTCGTCACGTTCTGGCCCCACCTGGTCGCCGGTCCGATCATGCGAGCGCACAATCTGTTGCGCCAATTGGAAACGTTGCGCCCGGTCATCACGGTCGACGAGGCGCGCTATGCCCTGATGCTGATAGCCTGGGGATTGTTCAAGAAATTGGCGCTGGCTGACAATTTCGGCCACGTCGTCGACGCACTCGATTCGACCGTGCATGCGAATATTCGGCTTCCCGGTGCTGGATTACTGTACGCGTACGCCTTCGCCGGTCAGATTTATTGCGATTTTTCGGCTTATACGGACATCGCCCGGGGCTCGGCGAAGTTGATCGGCGTTGAACTTGTCCGAAACTTCCATACCCCCTATTTCGCGGCATCGCCGGGTGAATTCTGGCGCCGCTGGCATATCTCGCTGTCGACATGGTTGCGCGATTATCTCTACATCCCTCTGGGCGGCAACCGCCACGGAAGATGGAACGAGTATCGCAATCTGATGCTGACCATGACCTTGGGCGGGTTATGGCACGGGGCCGGTATCCTGTTTATCCTGTGGGGAGTCTGGCACGGTCTGATGCTCGTGCTCTATCGTCTCCTGCCGATTAATGAGTACCTGGTGAGGGCGCTTGGCAACGTTGGCAAGTGGATCTCGATTTTGATCACGTTTCATATCGTGTGCTTCGGTTGGATCCTGTTCCGCGCGCAGACGACAACGATCGTTCCTTTGCTGCAATCGATCGGACAAATCTTCGAACCCGGCGACTTCTCGGTCACGCGGATCTATACTCGCGGCCTGGTATTTCTCGGATCGATTGTCCTGATTACCGACTATCTCGGCTATCGCCAGAACGTCGAATTCCCCGAGCTGTTCCGCCGAATGAACCCATATTTCGCGGCGACGGTGGCGGTTGGCTGTTATTTCGGGTTGACAGTTCTCGCCAAACGCGAGGCCGCGCAATTCATTTACTTCCAATTCTGACCGAGCGGTACGAACCCGCGTTCACGAACCGTCGTGCTTCTCGTCCCGGGTTGCCTCGTCCATGATCTCCGTGAGCCTGACCAGATGCCGGTTCGTCACGTCCGTCAGGTTGGCTATCCCTTCCCTGATCTCCTCAAGCAATTGCCGTGACCGCTCGACATTCGCGAAGTGCCGCCTGATCGACGCGAGCGGATTCATGTCTTCTCCTATGTTCTTGCGGTACCACGAAACGATTGACGCATCGTGACAAGGGCCTTCACGAAATCTCCGGATTCAGCACTGTAAGCACCCCATCGTTCAGATCGAACGATCCCAACCGATGCGTATGCGATGAATTCGGTTCGTAATCGAAGACGACACGCCATCCGTCATCACGGAACAGGTCGGACAACGTCTCATGAACGTCCTTGCCGTGAGTGCCGAGATGAATCCGGCGCACCTTGCGTTTCAGTAAGTCCATGAACGGAGGAATGACCAGGATCTCGGACTGCTGGATGTCTACTTCCAGATAGTCGACACGCGGAAACGGCGCGAGGATGTCATCCAACGTGATGGCGCTCAGCAGAGTGATCTCCGCGTCGAACCCTTCGCCGGGCAGAAGGCTTTTCTTCAGGCCGGTGGTGTTGCGCAGCAATAGATTGCTCAGTGCCTCGTCCTGACGTCCACTTTCGATCAGCGCCTGAACATAGTTTTCGCGCGCGGCGGCGTGGTTGGTCGAAAAGCTGTTTTGCGCACCGGAGCCCGGAGCGCCGACCGGAAAAAACACCGGCCTGTTGGTGTCGTTGATAGCGGCTTCGATTAGCCAGTGTTCATCGGGATCGATTCCGTTATCGTGGAAATGCTGAGCCACCCACTCGTAGTTGACCGGTTCGGGTTCAACCGCGACAAGTTTGAACGGCATCGGGTTCAACTTGCGCAGCGCGACCGCGCTGCCAACCGCCTGGGCGCCATAGCAAGCGCCGAGTGTCACCATCACGAAATGGTCATGCGCATCACGCGCCGCCTCGACCTGATTGACGGCCTCGAACCACCCTTCGCCGTCAGCCAGCGTTGGCCGTGCGGTTTCGACCCACACACCGTCGAAATCATCACGATTGAGGCCCAGGTAAGAGCGGAACTTGATGTCGGTGAGAACGCCGAGCCAATCCACGAGATATCCTGAAGGCGGCGTGCCGGAATAGGGTGCGATGTCGTCGAAGATATGCTCACGCGAATCGAGGTCGTTTTCCCCGGGAGAGCGCAATCGAGGCGCCGTCCTCACCGGCACCGCGGTTTCCCGTTTGCCCGCGCGGTCTTCGGCCTGGCCGGCACGCCGGCCAGGCGGTGGCTGGAAGCCTTTCCGCTCTAAAGCGCGCCGCGCTTCAACTCGTTGCGCTTCGGCGCGTTTCGTGGCCTCGACAGCCTCCGCCATGACGTCCACCAGTCGCGCCAAATGCCGGTTGGTCACGTCCGTTTGATTGGCGATGCCCTCTCTGACCTCCTCGAGCATTTGTCGCGACCGTTCCGTGGTCGCGAAATGCCGCCTGATGGCTGCGACCGGATTCATGCTTTCTCCGATGCCCG
This sequence comes from Acetobacteraceae bacterium, assembly GCA_050012615.1. Lineage (GTDB taxonomy): Bacteria > Pseudomonadota > Alphaproteobacteria > Acetobacterales > Acetobacteraceae > Rhodopila. The sequence continues at coordinate 3,641 of JBEKGV010000031.1, forward strand.
GAACGTTCGGGCGCGAACAGGACGCTCATTGGCGCGGAGCCGATCGCGATGTTTGCACGCATGCATTTGGTTTTCCGACCGAATCCTATGATTTACGGATCATAACCTGGCCGGGATCGATTTCAAACCGCGCCTATGACAACTGCATCTGGGCCATCGTCACCGCTGGCCGATCACGACGCGGAACATCCCGCCAAACAAACGACTACACCATCCCCCGGACGACCTCACCCACCACGTCGAACGCCTCGGGCACCACGATCCCATGGGCCTCGGCCAAAAACCCGCTGTCCAGCGTCGTATGCCCGGGCGTCGCTCCGGGCGGCAAGCCGATGTCGGCCGCGCGCGCGGTCTCCACAAGGTCCGGATCAGCGCCAACCACGACCGCCAGGTACCGTGCCGCACCCAAATACGTGATGTCCCGAGGCCCGGTCAGTTGCGCCACTCGTGCGATTCTCTCGCGCATCATCACCACGATCGCCCGCACCACGAGCGCGACCGGAACCGGCGCCAGCGTCATGTCCCCAAACGCGCGGACCGAGCGGCCCGCTCTCAGCTTCTCGCGCCAGTCCGCGAACAATTTCATGCCGGGAGTGGCCACTTTCGACAGCCGCAGGATGCCCACCGGTGCGCCATCCGCCATCAGCCGCCGCAGCGCCACCTCGGTCCTGGCCTTTTGCCGGCCGTACTCGCTCATGGGAGACAATTTCGCGTCGGCGGCCATGTGCGGCGTCCGGCCGTCGAACACCTGGTTGGTGGAAAGGAACAGTGTGTAGATCCCGCGTCCGGCGAGGCGCCGCGCGAGGTCGATGGTGCCGGTGCAGTTGACGCGCGCCGAACCGATCGGGTCCGCCTCGCAATCCGCCAGCCTGGCGATCGCCGCGGCGATGCACACCGCGCGCGTACCCTCGGGCGGAGCCCAACCGGCGGGCAGATCGCCGAGATCGAGCCATGGCCGGTCCGCGCTCGCCATGCCCCGGCGCCGCGTCGTCCCGATGACGGGCGCGCCTTCGGAACGGAGCGCGTTGACGACAGCGCCGCCAACCTCCGAATCACCCCCGACGATGAGAAACATACGGCGCCGCGACCGGGACCGTCAGGCGGTCAGTTCGAAGCGGCCAAGAGCATCGGCGACCGTGCCGGCGATTTGTTCGGGCAACAGGCCGTAGATCTCGAACAAATCGGTCTGGCCGCCATAGTTCTTTGGGAAGGCGTCTGGCAGCGCGATCCGTTTGACCCGCGGCATCGCGGGAGCGAGATGTTCCACGATCACGTCCGTCACCGCGCTGCCGAAGCCGCCGATGGCGATTCCTTCTTCGATCGTCACGACGAGCCGCGCGCCGGCCGCGTGGTCGATCACAGCGTTCACGTCGAGCGGCTTCACAGTGTGGAAATGCACCACGGACACGTCGTGGCCTGCTTGCCGCAGGATATCGGCGGCCCCAAGAGCGTTCGTCGTCATCACCCCGGTCGCCATCAGCACCACCGGATGCCGCTCGGCCGAACGCCGCATGGTGATGGCCCGGCCGATGGTGAAGCCGTTTTCCGGCTTGCTGACGATTGGATCGCCGCCCTTGGCGAGCCGGATATAGATCGGCCCAGGCCAGGCGAGCGACGCATCCATGAGGCGCTTCATTTCTTCGGCGTCGCACACCGCGACCACCGTCATGTTCGGCAGTGCGCGCATGATCGCGATGTCCTCGATCGCGAGATGCGTCGGGCCGAGCGGCGCGTAGACAAGTCCGCCGCCGTTCGAGATCAGTCGCACCGGGACGTTGTGCAGGCACAGGTCAACCGCCACCTGCTCAAAACTCCGGCGGGTAAAGAACGTCGCGATCGTGTTGGCATAGGGGATGAACCCCTCCATCGCCATGCCAGCCGCCATACCGACGACGTTCTGTTCGGTAATGCCCTCCATGTACCACCTATCCGGCATCTCCGCCCGCATCTCCTTCAGCAATCCTGGGCTCAGATCGGACCCGATGAACACGACTCTGGGATCCTCCTTGGCGAGCTTGTGCACCCAGTTGAGACAGGTTTGCCGCATGTCCTACTCCAGTGCCTGGTACATTTGGGCGATCGTTGCCGCGGCGACCCTCGACTGGTGGTGCCATTTCGGATCGTTCTCGGCGAACGGGATGCCTTTGCCCTTCACCGTGTGACAGATCACGGCGGTCGGCCGATCGGGCTGCGCGGGCGTCGTGGTCAGCGCCCGCCGCAATGCGTCGAGGTCGTGACCGTCCACTTCAACCGGAGCGAAGCCGAATGACCGCCACTTGTCGGCCAGCGGCTCCAGGTCCTGGATCTCACTGGTGAAACCGGCGGACTGGATCTTGTTGTAGTCGATTATGGCCGTCAGGTTGGTCAGTTTATGCTTGCCCGCGCAGAGTGCGGCCTCCCAGACCGAGCCCTCGTTGATCTCGCCATCGCCCATGACGACGAAGATCCGGCTATCGCGCCGGTCCATTCGCGCCGCGAGCGCCATGCCCACACCGATCGACAGACCATGGCCCAAAGCACCAGTCGAGGCTTCGACACCGGGGACTTTGGCGGATTCCGGATGGCCGCCGAGGATGGAGTCGCGGCGGCAGAACGTATCCAGCACCTCGACCGGGAAATAGCCCTTGTCGGCGAGAATGACGTAGAGCGCGATGCAACCGTGCCCCTTGCTCAGGATCATGCGGTCGCGTTCGCGCCAAGTGGGCTCGTTCGGACGGTAGCGGAGCACATCGTCATACAGAACCCGCAGGATTTCGATGAGCGACATGGTCGAGCCGATATGGCCGCGCTCACCCTTGTCGAGGCACCGCACGGCCAGCCGCCGCAGATAGCGCGATCGTTCGTCGAGCGGCGGGGAGCCGGACTGTCGGGTTGCCAGCGTCGTGCTCATCCGGTTCTCCTGGACGCCGCATGCCGGTCCAGCATGAGGCGGGCTGCCGCGAGCTGCCGCTGCTTGGCGGAAGCCCAGGTTTCCGATGCCCCGGCCATGACTCGGCGTTGCCAGCGTTCGGGGCGAAATTCGTTTAGCAGGATCAATGCCCACCGCAAACCAAACAGCGGCAGCAAGGCATTCAGGCGCGCGGCAAATCCTGGGTCGTCGCCGTAAATTCCGAGCGCGCCCGAATGCAGACGTGCGCGTGCGTCGTCGTCGATTGGGGTGCCGGGATGAAGAAGGATGTCAGCCACCAGCTTCGCCGGGTCATCCCAGCCGAAATACTCGAAATCGATGAAGGTCAGGCGCCCATCGGCGCGGCGCAGCGCGTTGTGAAAGCCAAAATCGGACGGAACCTGGCTGCGGCCGGATTGGGGCAGATCGACATCGAATGTGCCCCCCGCGGCCGCGATCGCCGTTCGCGCGCGGTCCAGGCGTGTCACCATCTCGGGTTCGGCCTGCTCGTCGAGGAATACAGTCAACGACCTCTCGTCGAGGGACCGGAGTGACGCGATGCGAGAGCGAAGCTGCCGTTCGATCTCGGCGACAGACAGGCATGCTTCCGCTGCCAGGTAGTCGGGCGGAACCGCCGGGGAGCCGCGAAGCGAGTGTAGCAAGCGGAGAAAGTCGCAGGCCTGGGTGATCTCGGCTTCGCCCACGCTGTCCCGCACCAGGTCACCTTCGGCCCAGCTCAACAGCACGGCATCCCGGTCGCGGTCGGCTGCGATGACACGCGGCACCATCGTGAAGCCGCGCGATTCCATCCAGCGCAAAGCGGCTGTTTCGACCGCCAATCGGTCACGCTGATCGTCAGCGGGCGGCGGATACAGTTTGAGCGCGTAGGGTCCGGCCGCTGTGTCTACGCGGAAGACACGGCTGTTGCGGCCGCCACCCAGTTGCTGCAATCGCTGGACGTCGGCATGAGCGAGGTCGGCCGCGATGCGGGAAATTTCGTTCCCCAGAAAGGTGCTCATCCGAACACCGCCTGCTCGATCGCGTGCCAGGAGCGGCAGACGCGGTAAGGGTGGCCGTCTTGTTCCGCATGCTCGGATAGCAGGATGCGCGTCACACCTTCCGGGAACTCCGGGTCGGTCAAAACCTCCTCGAGGTCGTCCACGAAGACATCGCACCGAAGGGCGCGGATCCGGGCGAGCTTCTCGGTCCGGGTCGTCGCGAAATGGATGTCGGTTCGGCCGAGAGCGAAACCGTCCGGTGCGAAGAAGCCTTGCGCCTCCATCCAGGTCAGCGCGGCCGTGCGAAGATTCACCCGATCCGGGTCGAAATGGCCGAATTCGGTTTTGTGGCTGATGACCAGTACCGTCGCGCCCGCCGCGCGCGCGCGCCGCAGGAAATTGTCGAGACCATTGAATGCGACCGCGCCACCTATGGCTTTGCCGTAAACGTGGCCTTGCAACCGCTGCCAGTCGAGTTCGCCGTCCGGCAGCAACCGGATCGCGTCCCGCACCGCCTGCTTGCCGCCGCTAAATCCATGAGGCACCAGGCCCCGCTCGATCGCGGCGGCGACGAATACGTCATCGTAGCGAATGATCGTGTTGTCGAAGTCGAGCCCTATGCGCAAAGCCGCTTTGCTCACAAATGCCGCTCGGTTGGCACCTTCTTCTCCAGATCCTCCTCCAAAATCTTTTTCTGGCAGCACACCGCGAACAGATAGTGGGCCATCGGATAGTAGCCGGTGTGCACGACCTCGTCGTTCATCGAGAACAGAAACACATTTTCGAAGTAATGTTGAAGCAGCGCCTTCAACTCGGCACCGCTCTTGCAGTTTATGTGGCCGGCCTTGCTGGGAGGCGAGGCATGCGCCTGCGACTCGAGGGACGGTGAACCAACGATCAAAACACCTTCGTCGGTCAAAGAGTCACGCAAATTGAGCAGATATTTATCCTCATCGGCCGATCTGATGTGTTCGATGACATCGAGGCTGTAGATCGCGTCGTGCTCAAACGGCAGCTTGCTCGTTAAGATGTCATGCACCCGGGCCTCGATCGGCCAGCGTTCGGACGGACGGGAACGAATGTCGTCGACGAACACCGGGTCAAAATCGTAAGCAACGATTCGCTCGACCTCCTGCAGAACGATGCGCGTTCCGAATGCGTCGCCACAGCCGAGCTCGCCGACGAATTTGCGGCCACTCAGCATCTTCGAGACGAACTTGTAGCGCGACAGCATAATGGCGAGCCGGCGGGGGTCATCCTCCCACACCTGGTTCGTCATCAGGCCAAGTGTGGTGAGGCCCTGCCGCGCTTTAATTTCCAGGCAGCGATTGTATTGCGGCTCACGGGTTTCAGCGTCGCCGTTGGAGGCATCTTGCGGCATGTCGATTTCGCCTGTGGCAAGAGGAGGTTGCGTGGCCGAGAGCGTGTCTTCCAACGCGGGCGCGGGCATTGGGTCGAGGACCAGATCTGGAGTCCGCGGGGCCTGGATCTCGCGCGGCGGCCCAACCTGACGCAGCCCTTGATCGTCGCGCCGTGCGCTTCCGCCGGACAAGAACTGATGCGAGTCCGCGGCCCGCTCGCTGTCGATGACAAGCGTGACGAGGGCGCTGGAGATCGGCCCGATCGGCACCTGACCGTGCCGGATGCGGGTCGTCCAGTTCCCTATCCAACCCGCGATCAGGAGCGGTGGACCAGCGAGAGGTGCGACGCCATACAGAAGCAAGCGCGAAAAGCGGAGCCCTCTGAACAAGCGGGTCAGCCCGCCGTAGGAAAGCCGGCGGAGGCCATTTGCCGGCACGCTCTCAAATTGGAGCGATCGGACCGACGGCCGCATCAGCCGCGCCAATTGTGCCGTGAAGATGGTGTTTAATTCACGGAGTTCACCAGTGAAGGTGCGCGGCATGATCGACACGAGAACCGTTCCGCCATCGCGCATCAGCAGCTCGACACGCTCCATGACCCGGCCAGCCATCTTAAGGTCCGTCTCGGACAATTCGACAAGGCAAACGTCGAAATGCTGGTTCAACGCGGAGAGTCGGCCTTCAGGGCTCGTGAGCAGCCGCGATGTCCGCATCCGGTGGATCGTTTCGGCACCGTCCGCGATCCATGTGGTGATGACCGACGCTGTCTCGCCCACTAAAAGTAGATTGGCTTCACCGTGTGTGGCATCCAGGCTTTGTCGCAAAGCAGTCAGCACGGGACTGTAATCGGCCCACCTTGGATGCCAGCGCGTCAGGTTCGGCGGCTCTCCTGTCAGCCGGGCGAGAAGCCGGCCACCCGTACGCCGGAGCGCCGCTGAACGCCCGTAGCCGAACTGGATATATCCCAGTAAGAATAACTTCTCGTCGGACGTCAGGCTGGAACCGGTGGCTTCGCGGAAAGCCGCCATCGCACCGTTCCAGTAAGAATGGTTCCGGTGCGGCCTCGGCAGCGGATTCATCCGCGCGGATATCTGCGCGAGGAACGCGTCAGCCTCGGCGACCGTCGCCGGCAGGGCATCCGGGATCGTCTCGGCATGGAAAACGACGGTCGTGTTCGAGTTGCGTCTGTGCAGCTCCGTCGTCCATTCGGACAAGGTCGCCGCCAACCAGCCGGGTCGTTGCCTGCCGGCTCGCAGAAAGGCCGCTTCGTGGGCCCGCGGCTGCATCTCGATGACCAGGTATTGGTCAGAGTCCGTTATGATTTCGACATTGCCGCTTGGACACATCTCCGGAACGAACGAATAGTCGCAAGAGGAACTGATGACGAAATCTGTCGTTTCGGGCCGGATACAAATCATGTGCATCAGGAAGAAGCGGCCGATGAGCGTGCTGCCATCGACGCGCCAGAACAGCCGGTTGGTGTGAGCGTTCCGGAGCGCTCCGAAATTCACCGTATTCGCGACGGTAGCGGGATGAAGATGCGCTAGCCCCCAGTTCACCAGGCGGCGCGGCGGGAGCGAGATGACGCCCGGCGACGCCTCGATCTGGGCTTGCAGCCAAACGGAGGCATCTTCCTCCGCCACCTGGAAGTTGCCGACCTGAATGCCGCTAAGGCCGGTCTTCATGCGGCTGATGATGTGGCCGAAAGATCCGTCGGCGACGATGTAGTCGCCGACGAGGAAGAAGAAACAGGTGTTCAGAATGGCGTCAGCGCTACGGACCGCTTCGGTGTAAGCGAGCGTGATGGTGGTCGAATAATTGTTGCCCGTGATCAGGTGGTCGATGAAATGCAGCCTGACCGGGATCATCGCCGTCAGCCGGCGGAACGCCGGATGCGCCCGCAAATATGCCTCGTCCTCGCGCGCCGTTAAAATGACCATTTCGGCGGGAAGCTCGCGGACAAGAGCGGGTAGATTTCCTGGCGCCAGCCATGTCGGCAGCGCGACGGTCAGAAAGCGCCGCAGATAGGGCAGCCCCCAGACTGGCAGCAGGCAGGACACCTGAGTTGGCGCGCCGCGCCCTTCCCGCCCGCCGTCAATTCTCTGGACTTCGTTTCCCTGGGCTTCGTCGCCGGCGGTCGAGGGAGCTACGCTGTCCATGTGTCAGCCATCGCCGGAGTCCTTGCCGCAGTGCTCGCAGGGGGGCACCGTGTCTCACGAACGAGATGGAACAGGGCGGTCGAGCACGGTCGCTGTCCGCCATCGCCCGTGCGCCGCAAACTCACGAGATTCGCAACCAGACTCAGGCCCGCGCAGGCGATGCCGGCGAACAAGTCGAGACTTCGCGTGGCACTCGTGGTCGCGCGCGCGGCGGACCTCGCCCGGTCCATCATTTCCGTTTGCGCCGCGATGCGCCACCGAGGCGCGGGAATTGTTTCCATGCGGCCAATACGCAGGCCGTCGCCGGTTCGTTCCGCTACGGTCGTTGTATTGGAGATCGTGACGTGGCGGGCGACGCCGTCGGAGAGCTCGGACAGCGCCAACAGGACGGGCGCACCGTCAGCGAGGAGTTCGGCCAGCGCGCTGAGAAGATCATGCGACGTCGCCGCGGCCGACGGACGGACAATGACGAGGCCGGCATCAAAAACGGGCGCCACATTCATGATCGGCCCGAGAAGGTCTTCCGGTTCCATGTGCACGACGTTCCGGGCACCGGCCGACCGGGCGGCTTCCATCAGGCGGGTGCGGACACGGTCCGGCTCGGCCGAAACGATCAGCAGCGAATGCCCGGATGCCAGCGCGGGAATGCGTGCGAGCAGAACCCGGAGATCGGTCCAGTGCGGATGCCAGGGTCTGGGCTTTGGCATGCGTCCCAACAGACGCTGGCGCGATCCACCGATTTCGTCCGGCACACCGCCAGGCCCAAGGATCGCCTCCAGAGCGGGCCAATCGACCGGACGCGCCGCGGTTGCCTGATGGTGGTCCAACATGGCAGCCCAGTACGGATGATGGCGATGCGGTCGAACTGTCGACCCAGGCAGGCGATTGGTTTCAGCGACGAACCGAGCGGACTCGTCGATCACGCCGGCGAGTTCCGGTCCAGTGTCGGCATCGTGATAGACGATCGGATGAGCGGCGTTGCGGCGATGCTGCGCGGTTGCCCACTCCGCGAGCGACTTCGCCATCGCGGCCGGATCGAGCGGACCTGACGCGGCGCCCTGTGGGTTGGCCGGTGCCGACTGAACCTCGACCACCAAATAGTCATCCGAATCGGTGATCGTCTCGATGCGGCCGTCGGGGCAGAACTCGGGCACGAAACTGTAGTCGCATGGACCGGCGATGGTGACGTCAACCGTCAGAGGCCGGATCGCGACCATGTGCATCAGGTAGAAACGCCCCAATAGCGTGCCCCGGCCGGCGCGCCAGAACACGCGGTTCGCTCGGGGATCGTGCGTGGCGGTTTCGCCCGCCATGCAAGCCAGCGTCGCGGGATGCAGCCAGTCCAAGGCAAGCCGAACGAGATCGCGAGGCGGAACGGACAAGGCATCGCGCGCCGTCTCGCGAGGCAACCGATCCACGGCCGGCCGCAGCATTTGGAAATTGCCGGCGAACACCGCGTCCGCCCCGCCTTGCAATCGGCTTAGGACATGCCGCAGCGCTCCATCCGCGACGATGTAGTCCGAGACAAGAAACACGAAGCCAATCTCGCAAGCCGCCGCACCGAGCGCCCGGATTTCGCGCGCGTAGGCGAGCGTCAGCACGAGCGACGCCGCTTCGCTCAGCAGGCCGTCGATGCTTTCCAGTCGCGCGTCGCACACCGCGGCCAACGCGAGCCAGGTCCGATGGGCGCGGATCAACGGCATGTCGCGGTCGCGGGTCATGAGCACGAACGTCGTCGGCAGC
>JBEKGV010000032.1:0-12585 GCA_050012615.1 Acetobacteraceae bacterium
CCTTCGATCTGTTCCACGAAACCCGGGATGAACCCCGAGCCGCCGACATCGACGTCGGTATCGGTCGCCGTGCCGCCCTCGAAGGCGACGCCGTCGATCTTGCCAATATAATCGATGGTCAGGACGTCGCCCTTCGCGGCACCCGGATTTTCACCGCGCGCCGCCAGGTCCTCGGGCGACAGATCCTCGAGAGCGCGGTTGCGCTCGGCGATGTCGGCGAGCGCCTTGTCGAGTTCCTCGGCGGCCACCTTGGCGACGTGGCGGGTCAGCGTGAACGTTGAAAAGTCCGGCATGGGGACGTCGGGCAGCAATTCCAGCTCGACCTTAAACTCGAGGTCCTTCGCCGGGCCCGGTGCCGTAGGCTCCGACGTCACCAGTTCCAGCTTCGGGGTCATCGCGGGTCGCAGGTCCCGCTCCGTCAGCAACTGCTGTGTCGCCTCGTTGATGGATTGTTCCATCACCTCGGCCGCCACGGCGCCGCCGAACCGCTGGCGCACGATGGGCATGGGGACCTTACCGGGCCGGAAGCCCGGAATGTTGACCTGCTTCGCCAGCTCTGAAAACCGCGACAAACGGCGGGTCTCGATGTCGGCGGCGGGTACGACCACCGCGAAAGCGCGCTTCAGGCCGTCGGAAAGAGTCTCGGTCACCTGCATCTGCCAATCCGTTCCATATACCTTGTGACGTAAGCCGCCATATCTTGTGACGTAAGCCCTGAACCTGCCCCGTTGGTGCGGGCGGAGGGATTTGAACCCCCACGGCTTGCGCCACCAGAACCTAAATCTGGCGTGTCTGCCAATTCCACCACGCCCGCCGAACGCCTGAAGAGTTCACGATCCCGGAGCCACCCGTGTTCCCGTTGGATATGTTCTCGATGGGGGGAGACCGTGAACGCGGCGCTTTACCGCAGGCGCCCCTCAGGGACAAGCGCCTGACGCAACCCTGTTGAACATTCACGGCATGCCAGCCAGGCGCTCTGTGGAAATCCTTGTGATTCAATTAATTACGTAACGTACAATCAGGGCAATCGTTGAATGCCGGGCGCGCGTGGGCTGGAAGGACGTCCTACTCTCCGGTATCCACCTGTCGCGGTGGCCGAGGCTTCGGTTTTCGTATATTGTATCACTGGCCCGTTAATCGCGTTTCAACCGCGCCGAGAGTAGATCCCATGGCTTCTACCCCACGTAGCAAATCGACAGGGCGCCCAAACGTAAAGGCGACGGCAGCGAAGGCATCGTCGTCGAGGCGCCCCATGAGGGGGCTCGTGAAGGTCTCGCGCCCAAAGGACGTCACGGCGAAGCCAAAAAAGGCAAAAGCCACGACCTCCAAGGTAACGGCCCGCAAAGCGGTCCGATCGGGGAAAGTGACGGCGCGAACAACCCAAACGACCAGAGCCGTGGCGACCGGAGCCGTGGCCAGGAAGGCGAGCGCGAAGAAGGTTGGCGCGAAGAAGGTCGGCGCGAAGACGGTTGGCGCGAAGACGGCGATCTCGAAACAATCAGTGGCGAAACGGGCTGCTCCGAAAAGCTCCACCAGGCCGGTCGCGAAACAGATGCCGGTGGGGGCACGCGTTGCTTCGAAGAAAGCCGGCCCCAATGGCGCGATCTCGACCGTGAAGAAACAGACCCGGGTCGCGCCCGCGTCGCAAACCCAGCCGGCGGTCGATCAGGCGGTCAGGGACAAGGAACTGGCCCGCGAGCACAGCACCACGGCCGTCAATCGCGCTCTGAGTTTGCTGGAGACCATGGCGCGTACGGGTCCGGTTCCGCTCGCGGTGCTTGCCGACGCGGCCGGTTGCGGGAAGTCGGCGGCGCTCGATTTGCTGACCACGATGCAAAGCCGCAATTTTGTCATCCAGGATGAAACCCACGGTCTATGGCGTCTCGGGGCGCGCTGGTCCGTGCTGGGAAGCGCCGCGTCCGAGCAAGGCGCTCTGGCGGCGACCGCGATGCCTTACCTGGCCGCGCTCGGCAACGCGACCGGCGAAAACGTTTATATGCGTGTGCGCGAGGGCCTGGAGTGCGAGACCGTCGCCATCTATCAGACCGACCCTGGTCTTCGGGTCTACACCGAAGTGGGCAAGAAAATGCCGCTCCACGCCGGCAGCGGGCGGATGCTGCTGGCCCATGCGCCGGAGGCGGTCCAAACCCAGGTGCTGGCCCAGAGGCTGCAACGCTACACGCCGTCGACCCGAACCGATCCGTCCTGGATCGCGGCCGATCTGCATCGGATCCGTCAGCGCGGTTTTCTGATTACTGACTCGGAGGTCGTCGCCGGCACGGTGAGCGTTTGTGCCGCCGTCCGCGATTCATCCGGCCAGGTGGTCGCGGCGATCCTGATCGGCGCGCCCTCGCTGCGTATGCGTCCACCCAGGCCGAGGGCGTTGATGCCCGCGGTCGTCGAAGCCGCCAGAAAGCTGTCTCACGCTCTGGGTTCGATCAGCGAGCAGCCGGCGTCCCCGCCCCCGAATGGCCAGGCCGAACAACGCCAGGTCGGAGCGTTCAGCACGGGAGCGTGGCCTTCCACCGCTCTCGGCGCGACCATTTCACGGCCGCACTCGATCTTCCGCCAGGCGTAACTCATGCCCTTGCGCATCGTGGATGTGCGTGAGGTCACGCAGAAGATCAGTTCGCCTATCCGGAACGCTTATATCGACTTCAGCTCCATGACGACCAGCCTGGTCGCGGTGGTTACGAACGTCGAACGCGATGGGAAGCCGGTGATTGGCTACGGCTTCAATTCGAATGGCCGTTACGGGCAGGGCGGGCTAATCCGGGAGCGATTCGCACCGCGGTTGATGGCGGCGGATCCGGCGTCGCTGCTGGACGGCACCGGCGAAAATCTCGATCCGGACCGCATCTGGGCTGCTCTGATGCGGAATGAGAAGCCGGGCGGGCATGGCGACCGATCGGTGGCGGTGGGCACGATCGACATGGCCGTCTGGGACGCGGTGGCGAAAATCGCCGGCAAGCCGCTGTTCCGGCTGTTGGCCCAGAGACACGGCCGCACCGCCGACCCGCGCGTGTTCGTTTATGCCGCCGGCGGTTATTACTATCCCGGCAAAGACGATTCGAAATTGCGCGACGAAATGCGCAGCTATCTCGATCGCGGCTACACCGTAGTGAAAATAAAAATCGGCGGCGAAACGATCGCGGAGGATCAGCGACGCATCGAGGCAGTGCTGACCGAGATCGGATCCGGCTGCCGGCTCGCGGTGGACGCGAATGGTCGGTTCGATCTGGAAACGGCGATCGCTTATGCGAAGGTGCTGCGTCAGTACGATCTGTTCTGGTACGAAGAAGCGGGCGATCCCCTGGACTATCAGTTGCAGGCGGCGCTGGCGGAATTTTATCCGGGCGCGATGGCGACCGGCGAAAATCTGTTCAGCCATCAGGACGCTCGGAACCTCATCCGACATGGCGGCATGCGGCCAGACCGGGATTGGCTGCAGTTCGACTGCGCCTTGTCGTACGGTCTGTGCGAATATCAACGAACTTTGGCGATGTTGAGGGATGCCGGCTGGTCATGGACCCGTTGCATTCCGCACGGCGGTCATCAGATGTCGCTCGCGATCGCCGCCGGCCTCGGACTGGGCGGCAATGAAAGCTATCCCGATGTGTTTCAGCCGTACGGCGGGTTTCCGGATGGTACGCGGGTCGAGAACAGTTTCGTCACGCTGCCGGAACTGCCAGGCATCGGGTTCGAGGGCAAGGCGGACCTTTACGTGCACATGCGGGAGCTGGCGGCGTGATCCGTTGAGAGATCACTGAGCCAGGCCCGGTAGGCGATAAGTCCAGGTTAAAGCCGTTGAGGAATGCCAATGATCTTTCAATTGAAAGGGCCTCCCCATACTTTGGCTTTCTGACTTCTTCCCGGTGGATGCGTCCCTTTGCTACACACCGTGGATCAGCGAATTGGCCGTTCGGTTTAGGTTGTACAACTGCATCGGCACCGCGATGATTCATAGGGAAGAAGCCAGAAAGCCAGAGGATTGCGATCGATCTCGGAGTTCCGGGGTTTGATCAATAAAGCAACTCGTGCCTCTGCTTCGCGGATGATTCGGTGACCGCCCGCCACGCTTGTCGTTGCTTCCGCACCACCGATTGGCCGCGCCTGGGCACGACGGACAAGCTGGGCGAATGTCTCGATCCCGGACCAGCATCCCGTGCTCCGAAATCAGCTTCCGTCCCGGTCATGCAGTTCGTCCCAGAACAAATCCTTCCACGAGCGCGGCTCCGTCTTCAATCGCCCAATCCTGTGCATGAATTCCGCCCATTTCATCGTCCCATGCGGCGTGACGACGTAGCGGAATCGCGTGTCCTTTAGCAGTTCCACCATCTGATCGACGTCGATATTTCCTCCAATATCCGCCGCGCAATATTCCGCTGCCTCGCGGGGGTGCGTGGCGATGAATTCAGCCCCCTCCTGCATGGCATCCAGCAGCGCCCGGTACAAAATCGGGTTCGCATCGTGAAATCGCTTCGTTGTCCACGCGACCAGGTTGGAGGACTGGCCAATCACGTCTTCGGAACTCAGCACGATATGCACCTTCGGATCCCTCAACTGGATCTCCTGGAACGGCGGCGCCGTGAACGCGGCGGTGAAGCCGGCGTGCCCCGATAGCAGGCCCGCCGTCGCATCCGGCGGCGACAGCGTGACGGTCAACGCGTCGAGCCGGTCATAATCAGCGTCGCCCCACACATCCGCCGCCGCCATCTCGAGCAACACCGCCTGCATCGAAACTTTCGCCGCCGGCATCGCGATGCGGTCGCTCGGGCCGAAATCGCGGATGGATTTGATGCCCGGGTCGCGCGCGGTCAGATACAGCGGGATTTCCGACATCGGCGCGATGCCCCTCGCCTCCATTGCCGTGCCGCGCGTCTTGTCCCAGATCGTCAACAACCCCGGCATGCCGCCCGAGGCGACGTCGATGGCGCCCGATAGCAAAGCGTCGTTCATCACGTCCGCGCCATTGAACATGACGTAGGTCACCTTCACGTCGGGAATACCCAGAGCGGCAGCGTGTTTCTTGATCAGGTCCCGATGCCGCAGAACGTCGAACTGGAGGAAGCCCATGCTGAACTGCTGGGCGAAGCGGATCTCCGGCGCCCCCGCGGGCGCGGATGCCTGGAGGAGCGTCGCACACAAGATCGTAAGCAGAGCCGTAACGATGAAACGCATGGTCCCGGGTCCGGTGATCGCGGTGCACAGACTCTCCCTGAATTGAAGGCGGTTCAATCCCGGGGTCGTCCGAAAGAGTTGACCATCAGGTCCCGGCGCTTGCCAAAAAGCCGGCTGCTGCCAGTCTGTCGCACGGAATGTGCGATGCGGGAGGAAACATGCCCACCAGACGCACCGGCGTCATAATCGCCGTGATCGTGGCGTGCCTCATCGTGCTCGGACGCGCCAGCCACTTCCTGGTCGATTGGGCATGGTTCTCGACGGTCGGGTTTGTCGGCGTCTTCTGGACGATTTTCACCACGAAGGCGGTGCTGTTTGTCGCGGTCTACGCGGTATCCGCGCTGCTGCTCTGGGTGAACGGAACGCTCGCATTACGGTTCGTCTGGCGAACGCGACTTTGGTTTCCAGCTTCATTCCAGCCGGGTGTCCCGGCCATCCGGGCATTGTCCGGACCGCCGGCCGGGTTGTTTGGGTCCGGGACTCCGATGTTGCCGTGGCGCTTACTTATCCTGGCCGTCGCCCTGGTCATCGGACTGCTGATCGCGTTGGACGAGATGGGTCAATGGGACCAGGTCCTCCGGTTTCTCTACCAGGTGCCGTACGGCCAGAATGATCCTTTATTCGACAACGATATCGGCTTTTACCTCTTTTCGTTGCCGGTCTACGTCGCGCTCAGGAACTGGGCGTGGCTGCTGCTGGCGCTGAGCGCCATCACGGCCGGCGGGATCTATCTGGTGCACGGCGCCATCGATCCGAACCGTTGGCCGTGGCGCTTCTCGCCCGCCGTCATCGCCCATGGGTCCGTGCTTCTGGGCTTATATTTCGCGATCAAAGCCTGGTCTTACGCGTTGGACCGCTATCTGCTGCTGTACAACGACAACGGCGTCGTTGTTGGGGCCAGCTATACCGACATTCACGTCCAGTTGCCGGTTTTGTGGCTGCTGATCGGTCTTTGCGCGATCTCGGCGATCGTCGCATGGGCCAACGTCCGACTTCGCACGATCCGTATTCCGATCGCGACAGCGGCGCTCGTGCTGGGTGCCTCGTTCGTCTTCGCCGAGGTGGTTCCGGGTCTTTATCAACGCTTCTTCGTCAAGCCAAGCGAACTGCAAAAGGAAAGCCCCTACGTTCAGAGGAACATCACCCTTACCCGCGAGGCTTACAATCTCCGGCAGATCACGGTGCGGCCATTCCCGGCGGAACAGGATCTGACGTTTCAGGCGTTGCAAAACAATCGCGGCACCATCGACAATATCCGGCTATGGGACTGGCAGCCGTTGATGGATACCTATGCGCAACTGCAAGAGATCCGCACATACTACAAGTTTCTCGATGTCGACGTCGATCGTTACCATATCAACGGTTCCTATCAGCAGGTGACGGTCGCGGCGCGCGAACTGGCACCGTCGCTGCTGTCCGCCAACGCCCAGACCTGGGTCAACCTGCATCTGCTGTTCACTCACGGCAACGGGATCGTGATGTCCCCGGTCACCCAAAAATCCACGGAAGGCCTGCCAAATTTTTACCTGAAGGACATCCCGCCGGTGGCCTCCGGCGGCCCCGCGGTGACCGAGCCGAGGATCTACTTCGGGGAGAGCGCCGGCGGTTATGTGATCGTCAAAACCAGCACGCCGGAGTTCGACTATCCCCAGGGAAAGGACAACGTCTATGCCTATTATGATGGCGCGGACGGCATCCCGATCGGCGGCGCCGCCTGGAGATCATTGTTCGCCTGGTATTTCGATGACGTGAACATCCTGCTCAGCGACTACATCACCGGCCAGAGCAGGATCATGCTCCATCGCAACATTCAGGATCGGGTGCGGACGATCGCACCATTTCTGCAACTCGACCGCGATCCATACATGGTGATCAGCGACGGCCGGCTTTATTGGATGCAGGACGCCTATACCACGAGCGCCTGGTTCCCTTACGCCCAACCGCAGCCCGACGGCACCAACTATATCCGTAATTCCGTCAAGGTGGTCATCGACGCTTACAACGGAACAGTCACGTTCTATGTCGCTGATGCCGCCGATCCGGTCGTCGCGACATATCAGCGCATATTTCCCGGGTTGTTCAAACCATTGGACGCGATGCCGGCCGATCTCCGGGCGCACATCCGCTACCCCGAGGACCTGTTCAACATTCAGGCTCAGCAGTACCGCGCCTATCACATGGATGCGCCGGAAGTGTTCTATAATCGGGAGGACCTCTGGCAGTTCCCGCGTGAGCCGACCGGTCCCGACGGCAACGAAGGTGCCAACGCCACCAGGATGGCGCCCTACTACATCATGATGCGCCTGCCCGGTGAGCCGCACGCCGAGTTCTTTCTCATGCTGCCGATGGCTCCGAGCCAGCGGGAAAACATGGTGGCCTGGCTGGCGGCGCGTTGCGATCCGCTGGAGTACGGCAAGCTGATCGTCTATGAATTCCCCAAGGACAAACTCGTCTACGGACCGTTCCAGATCGAGGCTCGGATAAATCAGAACACCAATATCTCGCAGCAGATTTCGTTATGGAACCAGATGGGATCGCGAGTCATTCGCGGCAATCTGCTGGTCGTGCCGATCGGGAATTCGTTGCTTTACGTGTCGCCGCTTTACCTTCGCGCGGAGTCGGGGCAATTGCCGGAACTCAAGCGGGTGATCGCGGCCTATGGCGATCGTGTGGTGATGGAGGAAACTCTTCCCGCCGCGCTGGCCGCGCTGTTCAATGAGCCCCTCCAGGCGGGTCTTTCACCCGTAAGCGCCGGAGCCGCGCCCTCAGGACCAGCGGATGAGCGCGCCCGTGCGGCACTCGAGCATTACGATCAGGCGATCGATCGTCTGAAGGCCGGGGACTGGGCTGGGTTCGGTGCCGAACTGGACGCGCTGCGACCGCTGCTGCAGGAGTTGGGCCAGCGGCCGGCGACAAGCGACACGAGCGGACCGAAGAACTGAGGTACGTCCCTCGTTCGTCATGACGCGTTTTGTTTCGGGCCACCTGAACCAGCGCTGTGCCGCGAGAGATGGCCGGGTCAAGCCCGGCCATGACGAGAAAAGTGGATGCCGCGACCCTAAATTAGCGCCCATGGGGTCAAGTCCGGCCATGACGAGAAAAGGGCGCTTGCCCCGTCTCGATCATTCCGCCGCTTCTGCGGACTCCGGTTCGGCCTTGCCGGCGCGGATCCGGGCCAGCGCCGTCTCCACGTGGCGGCTGAACACGTATTCGGCGGGCCGTTGCCGTGCGAGAGAAACGTCCGGCGCCATCGGGCCCTCGGTGCGGATGCCGCGGATCGCCTGCGCCGCGGCTTTCCACGGCCGGCGGACCGTTTCGGCGACGGCGGTCGCCTCGTAACCGGAATGCACCATGCAGTCGGCGCATTTCTCGTAATTACCGGTGCCGTAACGGTCCCAGTCGGTCGTTTCCATCAGTTCCTTGAACGTCTTGGTATAGCCCTCGCCCAGGAGATAGCATGGCCGCTGCCAGCCGAAGTAGGTGCGCGTCGGATTGCCCCAGGGCGTGCAATGAAACGTCTGATTGCCGGCGAGGAAATCCAGGAACATCGACGACTGGTTGAACGCCCACTTCGTCTTACCGGTCTTCCCCTTTTGGCGACGAAAAATCCCGCGGAACAATTCCTTTGTTTTGCTCCGGTTCAGGAAATGCTGCTGATCCGGAGCGCGCTCATACGCGTAGCCAGGTGAAACGGAAATCCCGTCGACACCCATCTCCATCACGTCATCGAAAAACGCGGCGACCTTCTCCGGCTCGGCGGTATTGAACAGTGTCGCGTTGATGATCGTGCGGAAGCCGCGGTGCTTCGCTTCCCGGATCGCCGCCACCGCGCGATCATACACGCCGGTCTGGCAGACCGAGATATCGTGTTCCTCGCGGCCGCCATCCAAATGCACCGACCAGGAGAACCACTTGCTCGGCTTGAACAGCTCCATCTTCTTTTCAAGCAACAAAGCGTTCGTGCACACGATGACGAACTTCTTGCGCGCGATCGCTCCTTCGACGATCTGTTCGATCTCGCGATGGAGCAATGGCTCACCGCCGGCGATCACCACCACCGGCGCGCCGCATTCGTCGACCGCTTCCATGCACTCGGCGACGGACAGGCGCTGGTTCAGGATCTCGGCCGGATAGTCGATCTTGCCGCACCCCGCGCAGGCCAGGTTGCAACGAAACAACGGCTCGAGCATCAGCACGAGCGGATACCGCTTGCGGCCCAGAATATGCTGCTTCACGACGTAGGCGCCGACCCGGACCGCCTGATTCAATGGCACGGACATGCTGGCGAAACCCCTTAAGCGTCTGCCACTTCCGCCGGAAAGCGGAAACGGACGTCCTCAGCCACCCCATCGAGAGTGGACACTTCAATTTCATCGATGTCGCGCAGACCCTCGAGCACGCCGCGCACGAGGGATTCAGGCGCCGACGCTCCCGCCGTGACCCCAACCGATGCGACACCCTGGAACCACTCAGGCTGGATCGCACTGGCGTCGTCGATCAGGTAGGCGGGCCGGCCCAGTTCCTGGCCGATTTCGCGGAGGCGGTTTGAGTTCGAGGAGTTGCGCGAGCCCACGACGAGTATCAGGTCCACCTTTTGGGCCAGTTCCCGCACCGCCTGCTGGCGGTTTTGCGTCGCGTAACATATGTCCCGCACATCCGGCCCGACGATCGCGGGAAACCTCGCCTTGAGCGCGGCGATGATGCCGCGGGTGTCGTCCACCGACAGCGTCGTCTGAGTAATGTAGGCCAGCTTTTCCGGATCGCGGATTTCCAGGGCGGCCACGTCGCCGGCGGTCTGGACCAGGTGCACGGTGCCCGGCACCTGACCAATCGTTCCCTCGACCTCGGCGTGGCCGGCATGTCCGACCAGAACGATCTCCCGATCCTGCCGGGCATAGCGGCGGCCTTCGTTATGGACTTTCGCCACCAGCGGGCAGGTCGCGTCGATCACCGGCAGGTTGCGCGAGGCGGCGTTCTGCTCGACCTTCTTGGCGACGCCGTGCGCCGAGAAAATGGTGATCGCTCCGTCCGGGACCTGATCCAGTTCGTCGACGAAGATCGCCCCCCGTTGGCGCAAATCGTCGACCACATGTCGATTATGCACGATCTCATGACGGACATAGATCGGCGGGCCGAACTTTTTCAAGGCCCGCTCCACGATCTCGATCGCCCGCTCCACGCCCGCGCAAAAGCCTCGGGGCTGGGCCAGGATCACGCGCATCATTCAGCTCATTCTCCCGTCACTGCCCGCCGCCATTGGCCGCCGTCACTGCCCCTGGGGACGGCATCCATACCGGACCTCGCGGGTCGCATATGGCATGTGGAGGCTGTGTCCGCAATGCCGCAGCGCGTTGGAAAGTGACGGTTTTGCTGCACCGCGGCAGAATATGAACCGTTGAAGAGAATCATATTCTTGGCGCAACACTCGGGCTGTGGCAGGAGTTGCAACCATCGGTAAAGCATCTGCCTTGGTCTGGCCACGACAACAGGCCATGGAGGCTGGGGGCGTCCGGATCGGGTGCGACCCTGCTCCGGGGCAGGACGAAGCGGTGGAACCGAACGGGGTGTGTGTGTGCCAACCGACTTAGATCTGCAGAGAGCTTTGTCCCGCGTCGCGGGTATCGTCGAGAATGCGCTGGAAAGCCTCCTCCCCCCGGTGGAAGGCGCGGAATCCCGCCTCGTGGACGCCATGCGCTATGCCACCCTTGGTGGGGGCAAGCGGCTTCGGGCGTTTCTGGTGATGGAGACCGCCCATCTGTTTTCCGTCTCTGAAACCTGCGCCGCCCGGGTGGCAGCTTCGGTTGAAATGTTGCACGCCTATTCACTCGTGCACGACGATTTGCCGGCCATGGACGACGATGACCTGCGAAGGGGCAAGCCCAGTACCCATATGGCCTTTGACGAAGCGACGGCGATCCTCGCCGGCGACGCGCTGCAAACGCGGGCCTTCGAAGTGCTGGCCGAACCGGACACGCATTCCGATCCGGAAGCACGATGTGAGCTTGTGATGGCCCTCGGGGCAGCTGTCGGTGCACGCGGGATGGTCGGCGGACAAATGATCGACATGGTTACCGAAGGTCAAAGCCTGGACGCCCCGGCGGTGACCCGGCTGCAAGCATTGAAGACCGGACGGCTGATCCAATTTAGCACCGAGGCAGGGGCAATCCTCGGTCGGGCGCCGTACAGACAACGGCACCAGGTCGCCGCTTATGGACGCGACCTCGGGACGGCGTACCAGATCGCGGACGATCTGTTGGACGTCGAAGGCACCACCGAAGAGACCGGCAAGACAGCCGGCAAGGATGCCGCGGCCGGAAAGGCCACCATGGTCGCGATCCTCGGCCCCGAGATGGCCCGGGCCCATGCGGACATGCTGGCACTCCAGGCCGCGGATCACCTGGAGGGATTTGGCGAACGAGCGGTGTTGTTGCGAGCGCTGGCTGCCTACGTCGTCAGGCGGCGAAGCTAAGGGGAGCTCTGGTTCATGTGTCCTGTGCAAACGCCGTTACTGGACCGTGTCCAGTATCCGGATGATTTACGGAATTTCTCGCCGGAACAATTGCGGGCGCTCGCGGACGAGTTGCGGGCTGAAACGATCGACGCGGTTTCGGTGACCGGCGGCCATCTGGGCGCATCTCTGGGCGTCATCGAGTTGACCGTCGCGATCCACGCCGTTTTCGATACCCCGCGCGACCGGCTGCTATGGGACGTTGGGCATCAGGCCTATCCCCACAAGATCCTGACCGGACGGCGCGATCGCATCCGCACACTGCGCCAGGGCGGCGGGCTGTCCGGCTTCACCAAACGGAGCGAGAGCGAGTACGATCCATTCGGCGCGGCGCATTCCTCGACGTCGATCTCCGCCGGTCTCGGCATGGCGGTGGCACGCGACCTCAAGGGCGACGACCGGAACGTTATTTGCGTGATCGGCGACGGCGCCATGAGCGCCGGCATGGCCTATGAGGCGATGAACAACGCCGGCTCGATGAAGTCGCGCCTGATCGTCATCCTCAACGACAACGACATGTCGATCGCGCCGCCGACCGGCGCGATGTCGGCCTATCTCGCCCGGCTCGTCTCCAGCCGCGCCTACATGTCGCTGCGCGACGTCGCCAAACAGCTGGCGAAGCGGCTGCCGCGCTTCTTTTACGACAAGGCCAAGCGGACCGAGGACTACGGCCGCGGTTTCTTCACCGGTGGCACTTTGTTCGAGGAGCTCGGCTTCTATTCTGTCGGGCCGATCGACGGCCACAATCTCGACCACCTGTTGCCGGTGCGGAAGAACGTGCGCGACATGCCGCGCGGCCCGGTGCTGGTGCATGTCGTCACCAAGAAGGGCAAGGGCTATCCGCCGGCCGAAGCCGCCGACGACAAATACCATGGCGTCAGCGCCTTTGACGTCGT
>JBEKGV010000033.1:0-12553 GCA_050012615.1 Acetobacteraceae bacterium
TACCTGAAAGCGACGCCGCTGGCGCAGGGGTTCACCGAGGTCTTCTACCCTGGCGAGGTCGAATATCGGAAGGAACAGGACCGTCGCAAGAATGGCGTGCCGATCGAGGACGCGACCTGGAAACGGTTGAAGGACATGGCCACGGGTTACGGCATCGCCGACAAGTTGGGGTTCTGATGATTGCGACGGTTGTCATCCGCGGCTGCACGGCACCGTGACATTCATCGGACAATCCCTGAGGCGGGTTGAGGACGAACGTTTCCTCACCGGCCGCGGGACATTCGTCGAGGACGTCGATCTCGCAGGCCAACTTTGGGCTTGCGTCGTTCGATCGCCGCACGCGCATGCGGTGATTGAGCGGATCGATAGCAGTGGCGCGACTGGTGCGTCAGTGTTCACTTACGCCGATATTTCTGATCTCGGTTTGATGCCGTGTGCGACAGCCGTCGCGACTGTGGCACCGATGCTGGTTCCGCCCAGACCGGCGCTCGCGAACGGAAGGGTGCGGCATGTTGGCGACCCCGTCGCTTTTGTCGTCGCCGAGACACGAACCGCCGCTCGCGACGCGGCGGAGCGCGTGTTGGTTGACTACCGTCCATTGCCGGCGGTCGTCGATGCGGCGGCGGCGCTCGCTCCCGGCGCTCCGTTGCTGTGGGATGAAGTGCCTGGCAATCTGTCGTTCCGGTTCCAAAAGGGCGATGCCACCGCCGTGTCCGCCGCCATGGCCCGCGCGGCCCACGTCGTGGAATTGAGCCTGGTCAATAACCGTTTGGTCATCGCGCCCACCGAAACCCGCGCGGCGATTGGCCGTTACGAGAATGGCACGTTTCATTTGTTCGTCACCGCCGCGAGCGTTCACGCCATTCGTGACCAGCTTGCCAACAACGTGTTCCGTCTGCCCAAGGAACAGGTTTTGGTCTCGGCCCCCGATGTCGGCGGCGGCTTCGGCATCAAGAACGCGCTGTATCCGGAATGGGTGATGCTGCTATGGGCAGCCCGCCGTCTCGGCCGCCCGATCAAGTGGGTCGAAGACCGCGCGGAGGATTTCGTCAGTACCGCTCAAGGCCGCGACAATCTGACGACCGCGCGTTTAGGTCTGGACGCGGAGGGACGCTTTCTCGCACTGGATGTTTCGACGATCGCCAATCTCGGCGCTTACATGTCCGGCGGAGGACCCGGCAGTTCGACGAACGCTCCGGCGAACGCGATGGGCAGCGGCTATGTCATCCCGGCGATCGCCATGGACGTGCGCGCTGCGTTCACCAACACCGTGCCGATCGATGCCTATCGCGGCGCTGGCAAGCCGGAAGCGAATTATATGCTGGAACGGTTGATCGATCTCGCCGCGCGACGGCACGGATTTGATCCGGCCGATCTGCGGCGGCGAAACATGATCAATGCGTTTCCTTACACCAAGGCGCTTGGCAGCGTGGTCGATTGCGGGCGTTTCGCGGCGACGATCGATGATGCCGAGATCTTCGGCGATCGTGCCGGGTTCGCCGCTCGGCGCGCGGCGTCGGAGCAGCGTGGCAAACTGCGCGGGCTGGGGCTTTGTTGCTTTCTGGAAACGGCTCGTGGCGCGCCGAATGAGGGTGCGGAAATTCGTTTCACCACTGACGCGGGGATCGAGCTGCTGGTCGGGACGCAATCTAACGGACAAGGCCACGAGACGAGTTATCCGCAGATCGCCGCCGATCTTCTGGGCTTGCCTCCGAGTACCTTCCGCTACATCCAGGCCGACACCGAGAAGGTGCGCGCCGGCAACGGACATGGCGGTGCCCGGTCCATGCACATGGGCGGCGCGGCCATGGTCCGCGCGGCACGCGAAGTCATCGCCAAGGGCACCGCGGCCGCCGCTTTGCTGTTGCAAGCGAAACCGGATGAGGTCCAGTTTGAGAACGGGTGTTTTACCGCCGGTGAGCGAACGATCGCCCTGTTGGATGTCGCGCGCGAGACGTCTCTGGACACCTATGTCTGGAACCTGCTCGATGTCATTACGTTCCCCAATGGCTGTCACATCGCGGAGGTCGAGGTGGATCCCGAGACTGGCTTCGTGAAGCTCGACAGGTATCATGGCGTCGACGATTACGGGACGTTGATCAATCCGATGCTGACGTTGGGTCAGGTGCATGGCGGGCTGGCGCAAGGGATTGGCCAGGCGATGCTGGAAAACACGGTTTACGATCCGGCTTCCGGCCAATTGCTCAGCGGTTCGTTGATGGATTACGCGCTGCCGGCTTCGTCCGATTTGCCCGATCTCAACATCACGCTATCGGGCACACCGACCAACGCCAATCCGCTCGGCGTCAAGGGCGCCGGTCAGGCGGGCGCGATGGCCGCGCCGCAAACGATCATTTGCGCGATCCTGGATGCGCTCGCTCCGCTTGGAGTGACCCATATCGACATGCCTGCGACATCGGAACGAGTCTGGCGCGCGATTCAGGCCGCGCGTGCGAAGGGAAAACAACCATGACCAGAATCGCAGCGGAAGAATACCTGGAGGCGCTGGCGGCGAATGGGATCGACCATTTGTTCGTCAATCCCGGAACGGATTTCGCCCCGATCGTCGAGGCCTTCGCGCGTGCCGCCCGCACCAATCGGCCGGTACCGCATCCGATGGTGGTGCCGCACGAAAACGCCGCCGTCGGCATGGCGCATGGCTACACGATGATCACCGGCAGGGCGCAGGCGGTGATGCTGCACACCAACGTTGGTACCGCGAACGCCATCAACATGCTGATCGATGCGAGTCGCGATCGAATTCCCATGCTGCTGACCTCCGGCCGCACCCCGTTCACCGAGTCCGGCGCCGACGGATCGCGCAGTGCCCACATTCATTGGGCTCAGGAGATGTACGATCAGGCCGGCATGCTGCGTGAGATGGTTAAATGGGATTATGAAATGAAGCGCGGCGACCAGGCGGGAAAGGTCGTGGACCGCGCGCTGGAGATGGCCTGTACATCGCCGCAGGGACCGGTGTATTTAAGTCTGCCCAGAGAAGTACTCGGTGAAACCGTGGAGGCGGCGGAGAGCAATCGAGCGCATCGTGCGAGGCCGCGTGCACCGGAG
This sequence comes from Acetobacteraceae bacterium, assembly GCA_050012615.1. Classification (GTDB taxonomy): domain Bacteria; phylum Pseudomonadota; class Alphaproteobacteria; order Acetobacterales; family Acetobacteraceae; genus Rhodopila. The sequence continues at coordinate 3,070 of JBEKGV010000033.1, forward strand.
GCAGCATCCCGCGATATCGATCAACTCGCCGACTGGATCGCCGCCGCGCGCAATCCGCTGATCATCACCGGAATGCTGGGACGCGATCCGCGGGAAAGCGTCGCGCTGTCCCGGCTCGCGGAACGTTATGCGCTGCCCGTTATTCCGTTCAATACACGCTATTTTGCCTTGTCCGCAAATCATCCAATGTTCCTGGGCTCGGCACCTGGGTCGTTGCTGAAGGACGCCGATCTGGTCATCGTATTCGAGACCGATGTGCCATGGATCCCCAGCAGGGAAGCGCCCGACGCAAATGCGAAGATCGTGCAAATCGGTGAAGATCCGTTGCATGCGCGGCTGCCGATGCGTGGCTTTCCTTCCGATCTGACGCTGACGGCGACCTGTCTGTCGGTGTTGGAGGCGCTCGAGACGGCGCTGGCCAATCGTCCGACGCCGCATGTGGCGGAGCGTGGCGCGCGGTTGACCGCTCGCTCGGCGGAGCTTCGGAAATCGTGGCGCGAGGAGGCCGAGCGGGCAGGAAATGCCAACTCGATCACATTGCCCTGGCTCAATTATTGTCTTCGCGACATCGTCGACGCTGACACCATCGTGATCAGCGAGTATTCGTTCCGGCAGGAGTATTGCCCGCTCGACACGCCCGGCAGTCTCTTCGCCGTCAGTTCCGCCGGCGGTCTTGGCTGGGGCTTTCCGGCGTCGCTCGGCGCGAAGCTGGCATCGCCCAGTAGAATGGTGGTGTCGGTGTTGGGGGATGGGGCTTACATGTTCGCTAACCCGGTCGCCTGCCATTACATGGCGCAAATGCAGAACCTGCCGGTGCTGACTGTGATCTACAACAACGCGCTGTACGGGGCGGTTCGCCGGGCGACGCTGGATATGTACGACAAAGGGGTCGCGGCCGAGGCGGATGGACGATTGCTCGCCGACCTCCCGGCGCCGTCATTTGAAAAGATCGTTGCCGCTCATGACGGCCACGGTGAACGGGTGGAACGGCCAGCCGACCTGCCGGCTGCTCTTCGGCGTGCCGCGGCGGCGGTTCGCGGTGGGCAGCAGGCCCTGGTCAACGTGGTGTGCCCGCCATGATGCGCACATCGGTTCTGATTGTCGGCGGAGGGCCGGTCGGGTCCACCCTCGCGCTGGATCTGGCTTCGCGGGGCATCGATGTCGTGGTCGCAGAGCGCAATCCGGCGGATCAAATGCGTGGTGTGAAATGCAATCATGTCGCGGCTCGTACGATGGAAGTCTTCCGCCGACTGGGCTTTGTTCAAAAAGTTCGCGATACGGGTCTCCCGGCCGATCACGCCAACGACATCGCATTCCGCACCTCGGCGACCGGGACCGAGTTCGCCCGAATCATGATCCCGTGCCGGCGCGATCGTTACACGAACAAGGACGGACCGGACGGCTGGTGGCCAACCCCGGAGCCGCCGCATCGCATCAATCAAATTTATCTCGATCCACTGCTGGCTGGCATCGCCCGGGATCATCCGCTGATTCGCTATATCAACCAACTGGAAGTCGAGGGGTTCAATCAGTCGGAAGATGGCGTCGCCGCCGAAACGATCGATCTTGCCACCGGCGCGCGCCAGGTCATCGAGTGCGATTATCTGGTCGGTTGCGATGGCCCAACATCGCGCATCCGGCATTTGATCGACGCACGCCTGACCGGCGATGCGCTGATCGGTCGGACCCAATCGACGTATGTCAGGGCTCCTGGCCTCGCGGAGAGAATGCAGGCGACACGAGCCTGGTCGACCCAGGTCATGAACCCAAAGCGAAGTGGAAACATGTTCGCCGTCGACGGTCGCGAGACATGGCTGATCCACAACTATCTTCGCGACGACGAAACCGACTTCGCCGACATCGACCCCGACTGGTGTATCCGCACCATCATGGGCGTTGACGAGGACTTCTCGTACGAGGTCATCACGCGAGAGAACTGGATTGGCCGCCGCCTGCTCGCCGACCGTTTCCGTGACCGGCGCGTTTTCATCTGCGGGGACGCGGCGCATCTTTGGGTTCCGTCAGCCGGGTTCGGCATGAACGCCGGCATAGCGGACGCGATGAATTTTTCGTGGATGCTGGCTGGCGTACTGCACGGTTGGGCGGATCCGGATATTCTCGCCGCGCATGAGGCCGAGCGTTGGCCCATCACCGAGCAGGTTTCCCACTACGCGATGAACACGACACTGATGGTCGCGCGAACGCGGGCCGAAGTGCCGGACGATATTGAACACAATCCCGCGATCCAGGCCGCGCTTGGGCAGCGCATGCGGGAAGCCCACACTCCGCAGTTTTGCTGCGGCGGTCTGAATTTTGGCTATTTCTATGACCGGTCGCCAATCATCCAATACGACGGAGAATCGGCGCCGCCATACACAATGGACCAGTTCACGCCTTCGACGGTTCCCGGGTGCAGAACGCCACATATCTGGCTCGTCGATGGGCGCTCGCTGTACGATGCGATGGGCCCGGATCACTGTTTGCTGCGGTTCGATCGATCCGTCGACATCAGCGGGCTCGAGGAAGCCGCAGCGTATCGAAATCTGCCGTTGTGCGTGCTCGATGTCGACCAGGTGGACGATTATGGCCAAAAACTTGTCCTGTCGCGCCCGGATCAGCACGTCGCCTGGCGAGGCGACGCCCTTCCCGACAATCCGCTGATGCTGGTGGACAAAATCAGAGGTGCGGCCTGACCTTTTCCTGAAACAAGGTCAGGCTGCGCGTGGTATCCTCATACGACATCGGGCCGAGGCGGAACTGCATGATCAGACCGCCGATGCCGGTTTTGCCGACGGCGGTCAATTTCTCGGCGACCGTCGCTGGTGATCCGAAAACCAGGGAATGTTCCAGCACCATGCGCGCGGGCGGCGCCGATCCCGGTGCCGGCATGGGAAGGATCGACACGCCCTGCTCGCGATAAACGCGCTCGCGCATCGCGGTGCGGTGTTCATGCATGGCGTGGAATGCCGGGACCGCGATCCGTTCTGCCTCGGCGTCCGTCTCCGCCACGAAGACATTTCGCCAGGCCCAACAGGCATCGGCGTTTTCCGCGACGGTCGCCTCGTCCTGGCCGATGGAGCGCAAGGCTTGCCTGTACAATTCCATCCGTTGGGCTGTCGTTTCATTGCTTTGCACGTTCATCATGAACGGACGGCCGCGCCTGGCGATGTCCAGCATCCCGTGCTCGGTCGCCGCGGCGCGGATGACGTAAGGATGCGGCTTCGTGTATGGCACCGGACGAAACGCGGGTAGCTTCAGATTGAAGAATTCGCCGTGATGCTCGAACGCGGAGCCCTTCCATGCCTCGAACATGATGGCTTCCGATTCCTCGAACCGAGCCTGCGCCTCGGTGTGTTCGATCCCGAACCCTTGATAGTCATAGATGTTGTAAGCGGTGCCCCGGCCCAGACCGACGATCAAACGGCCTTTTGAGAGGTGATCGATCAGCGAGATCTGCTCGGCCATGCGGATCGGGTGGTGCAATGCCATCTGCGCCACGGCGAAGCCAATTTTCGCATGGTGCGTGGCGGTGGCGAGCGCGGCCGCGAAACTGACGGGATCGACATAGGCGCAGATGCCGTCGAAATGATGCTCCGCCAGCCAGATCACGTCGAAACCGAGTTCGTCGGTCAGCAGCGCCTCGCGCAACGTTTCATCGATCACCCGCGCATCGTCGTCTGGGGTCGTGCTTTGTGGGAAAAGGAAGTTGGAGACTCGCATGGTTCGGCCCTTCGTTCGGGCCGTCAGTATGGTTCAGGTCTTCAACGGCTGAGAAGATGGCAGTTCGACAATCCCCGACCCCACCACTGATACCTCATCGTCCTGATTGCGCCCCTCCTGAGCGATTTCAACCAGGAAGCGCCCGGAGTCCTGAAATTTGCGAACGACCTCGGCTTTGATGAACAGCACGTCGCCTTCCGGATTGTGACGGCGAATTTTGCTGGTGGCGCGGCGCAGAAATCCATCATCGCCCATCCAGTTGGTGAGTTGATGGGTCAGCCAGGAGCAACGCTCCGGCCCGTAATCGTAAGCCCCAGGAGCGCCGACCATCAGAGCGAACTCTCGCTCCCAGTGCACACGTTCCGGGCAGTCCGGGATATTGAAACGGTTGGGGATGCCAAGGCCGGGATGGCTGTGAATTTGCTTCCACGCGAGCTTGTTGGCGCGGATGTAAAGGCCGCCCCAGCCTTGCGCATAGGCGATGAATCCAGTGATCGTCATTGGACCTTTCACCATTGTCGGCAATGCGTCGCCGACGTTCACGGATTCCCAAAATCTGGGCTCGGGGCCGCGGATCGTCTCATTGTGGTAGTGCCGGTAAAATTCGGCAAGCTCGGCTTCGTTATATGTGCGGACCGGTTTGGCTTTCAGGTCGGTGTATTTGGTGCCCTCTTCGCGCGCGGCGTCGCGGTCGGTGCGAAAACACCAACTGTCCGCCTCGGCGACCAAATCGCCGTGCTGATTAAAAAACCGCACGTGATAAATCTGCTGGACGGCACGGCCGGCGAAACGGGTTTGATGGTCGATCAGATCCTTGAGCCAGGCTTCCGTGGTGATCTCGTCATTGCGCATCACCGGTTTGTGCCAGGTCCAGTCGGCTCCGGCCCACATGGCATGGACACCAGGCAATCCCCCCACATATCCCGAAATGATTCGGCTCGTCGCGAACAGAAAACTGGGCAGCGCGATCATGCCGCCCCAACGAGTCCGCGGACCATAAGCCGGATCGCACCACAGAGGGTTATCGTCACCAATGCCGTGCGCGTAATGACGGATATTGTCGCGGGTCGCCTCATGGCACCAAGGCTCAAGGGTGTTCTCGATGCGGACGCCGATGCGGCGTCGCAGATCATCCATTCCCTGGCCGGTGATTTTCGGGAAAAGTCGCGTGGGCGTTTCGCTCATGTTCTTTCTCGCAGCATTTTGCGATTGACCTTGCCGGCCGGGGTCTTCGGCAGTTCCGTCACGAATTCGATTTGTCTGGGATATTCGTGCTGGCTCAAGCGCGTTCGCACCAGGTCCTGAATTTCAACAGCCAGGTTCGGCCGAGCGATTTGCTTTGGCACGACGAACGCTTTCACGATCTGGCCGCGGGTCGCGTCGGGCACGCCGATCACGGCTGCTTCGGCGACATCGGGATGTTTCATGATCGCATCTTCGACTTCGGCCGGCCCTATCGTCCAGCCGGCCGAGATGATGACGTCGTCGGCCCGACCGCCGTGCCAGAAATACCCATCGCTATCGACCCGACCGCGATCTTTGGTCGGAAACCAGGACTGATGACGCCAGACCTTGATTTCGCCGACCTGGCCGGGTGGGCACGGCGACCCATCCGGCGCCTGAACTTCGACCTTCACGCCTGGAACGGGCTTGCCAAGCGCACCTGGCTTCGGAACGTGATCCTCGGCGCCCGGGTAATCGGCCAGGATCACACCGACCTCGGTGGTGCCGTACATACTGCAGAGGCGGGTTCCGAACGTTGCCTCGCCGAACGCCAACGTTTCGCTGTCGACGGGTTCTCCGGTGAAGCTCATTTTTTCAAGTCTGACCGGGTAACGTCCGCTCGCCGTGCAATTCTTCATCATGCGGTAATGCGTCGCCGCGGCGGACAGGTTCGTGACACGGCCGTCGTGCAGCGCGGCCAGCAGACGCTCCGGATCGAAACGTCCCGACATCGTTCCAGTCTCCACACCAAGTGCGAGCGGCGCCAGAGTGCCGTGCCACAGCCCATGTCCCCACGCTGGAGATGACGGGCAGAAAAACCGGTCTCCCGGACGCACCCCGGTGCCATACAATGCCGCGGCCGCGACGACGACGACCGCTCGGTGAGTGTGCCTGACGGCCGCGGGCAGCTCGCGCGTCGTGCCGGAGGTATATTGAAACAACGCCATGCTCGACGCGGCCGTTTCCGGTGCGAAAACGGTGCTGAACCGTCGCAGGTCAGCCATGAACGCGTCATCTGCAACGATCACGCGAGTCGCCGGCAGAGGCGCGATCTCCGCCGCCTTTTCGGCTGTGGTCAACAGCATGGCGGGCTCGCAGTCGTCGATGCGAAGCCTTACGCCGTCCGGTCCGAACAAGGTAAATAGCGGCACCGCGACCGCGCCGTGTTTCATCGCGCCGAACAGGGCCGCGTAAAATGGCAATGACGGTTCCAGCATGATCGCGACACGGTCGCCTGGCTTCACGCCCTCGGCGTTCAACCAATGCGCGAACCGGGACGCCCATTCGGATAGCAAAGCGAATGTCAAGGGTTCGAAGGAGCCGTCGGCGAATGCGATCCGGATCGCGATGCGCGACGGATCGTCGGCCCAACGATCGATGCATTCGTGGGTGATGTTCAGTCTGTCCCGATCGCCATCGAACAGCGCCCACAAGGCAGCGCCGCTGAAGTGGCGCTGTGCGTCCGCGAGAGTGGTGTAGTCCGTCAGCTTCCGCATTCGCCCTCCCGCTTCAGTTCGACGTGAGGGTCCCCAGGTTGTCAAGGAACGGCAAATCCTCTGTATTGCCCGCGGGACCAGCCGCTGGAGCGACAAGGCCATGAACCACGCACCGAAGCGTTTCGATTTTTCCATTCCCGTGCGGATCAATCTTTATTCCGATACCCAATCAAAACCGACGCCGGGAATGAAGGAAGCCATGCTGAACGCCGAGGTTGGCGATGAGCAAGGCGGATCCGATCCGTCCGTGTGGGCACTGTGCGATCGCGTCGCGGCGCTGCTTGGCAAACAGGCCGCGATGTTTTTGCCGACCGGGACCATGTGCAACCAGGTGGCGATCGCCACGCATTGCCGGCCGGGGGACGAGATCCTCGCGCATGAGGACGCGCACATCCAGTCGAGCGAAGGCGGTGCGCCCGGTGCGATCAGTGGCGTGATGATCAAGGGGCTGACCGGCGAGCGCGGACAGTTCACCGCTGAGACGCTGGAGGAAGCGATCCGCCCCATCTCGCGTTATTCGCCGCCGCAGAAGCTGGTGGAAGTCGAGCAGACAGCCAACAAGGGCGGCGGGACGTGCTGGCCGGTCTCGGCGTTGCGGGACGTGGCCGAGACCGCGCATCGTTACGGCATGGCGGTCCATATGGATGGCGCGCGGTTGATGAACGCGGCGGTGGTGCTCGGCGTGCCGGCCTCGGAGATCGTCGCCGATTGCGACACGGTTTGGCTCGATTTCACCAAGGGTCTTGGTGCTCCGCTTGGTTCGGTGCTGGCGGGGACTTCAGATTTCATCGGCGAGGCGTGGCGTTGGAAGCAGCGATTGGGCGGTTCGATGCGGCAGGGCGGGATGAACGCCGCGGCCTGCGTTTATGCGCTGGATCACCACATCGACCGTCTGGCGGAGGATCACGCGAACGCGGCCTCGCTGGCGCGCGGGATGGCGCAGATCCCCGGGGTCACGGTGGAGACGCCTGAAACCAATCTTGTGTTCTTCGATACGCAGGGTACCGGGATGACCGCGGCGGCGTTCGCGAGCAAGCTGCGGCAGTCGGGCGTGATGGTGTCAGTGTCGGGTACGTGGCGCGGGCGAGCGTGCCTGCATCTCGACGTGACCTCGACTCAGGTTGATGAGGCGCTGTCGATCATGCGTCAGGCGGTTTAATTCCGATTGGCAGAATTGATTGACCTATTGGCACGGTCATTCAAGACGTCATCACGCACCAACACGTCATTAGCACGGTCACCCGACCCGTCATCACCGGGCCTGACCCGGTGATCTCTCGCGGCACTGAGCAGGAACAGATGGAAGGCCTGTGGCACGAACCGGTTGGTTTAATTCCAAAGCCGCTTCGTCGCCAGTTCGGCGCCTCTCGCTAATGTCTTGAGTTTCGCCCACGCGATGTCCGGATGCACCCGGCCGCCCAGACCGCAATCGGTGGAGGCGATGACGTTTTCGCGGCCGACAAGATCGGCGAAGCGAATGATACGGTCTGCTACCAGTTCCGGATGTTCAACGACATTCGTCGCGTGGCTGACGATGCCCGGGATCAGGATCTTTCCCGCCGGCGGCTTTACATCGCGCCATACGCGCCATTCATGTTCGTGCCTGACATTGGCTGCCTCGAAGGAGTATCCTTGAACATCGATGGCCAGCATGACATCGACGATATCTCGCATCGGGATATCGGTGACATGTGGCCCGTGCCAACTGCCCCAGCACAGGTGAAACCTTATCCGGTCTTTCGGAAGACCTTTGATGGCATGGTTCAGCGCCTCTACCCGGATCATCGAGAACTTTCGGTAAGCCTCAGGCGACGGCTCGGGGTTCACCATGTCCCAGTTTTCGGCGATCGATGGATCGTCGAGTTGCAGGATCAGGCCGGCGTCGATGATCGCTTTGTATTCCTCACGCATCGCGTCGGCGCAGGCGTAGATCAGTTCTTCCTCGGTTTTATAGTATTCGTTGCCGATGCGCGACGCACTGCCGGGCGCGATCGAGGTCATGAACCCTTCATCGATCCCGGAGGCGGCCAGTCCGGCCTTGAAATGGGCGATGTCGGTGGCGATCGCGTCGTGACCGGTGTAGGTGATCTTGTCGACACAGACGGGCAGTTTCATGCCGGGCCCGCCTCGGTTGGTGGACACCCCTGACTCGGGATCGTTATATGCGGCGTTGAACATTGCCCGATCGCGTCGGTCGCCGAAGCTGGTCAGGGTGATGTGATCGTGGGTCGATCGTTTCGGGGGGATCCGGTACAGTTCCGTTCCCAGTTTCAGGCCGCCCAGACGCTGGAACGAATAACTCCACCAGGCGCCGTAGTTGACCCGTTGCCCCATTTCCTTGCCGTATTCGCCGTCGCCCGGGATGCTGATCCCGGCTTGCTGTTGCAGGCGAACGACGTCGGAGACAGCCTCGGCGAGGCGGGCCTGATAGGCAGCCGGGTCGACGGCCTCGCCGGCCTGGCGGCGACCGGCGAGTTCGATCACATCGTCAGGGCGAGGCAGGCTGCCGACATGGGTCGTCTGGATGCCGTTCGCGCTGTTTTTCATTTTGGTTCTCCGGTCGGGGAATGCGCGGTTTCAGGCGCGGGTCAGTTTCCGGACGCGATGGTTCTCACTGTCGCCAATGTAGACCGCGCCGTCCGAGGCAACGACGGCGCCATGCGGACGGGACAGGCCGGCCAGCCCGGCGGGCCCGCCATCGCCGCCGGGGCCGGCTTTGCCATTGCCGGCGATCGTTCGCACGATCCAGGTGGCGGCCTCGATCAACCGAATCGCATGATTTTCGGTATCGACGACGAAGATGTCGCCATTCGGTGCGACGGCCATCTCCTTTGGCGCATCGAACACGGCCTGGCGAGCGTCGCCGCCGTCTCCGGCGTAGCCGCGCGCACCCGTGCCCGCGACGGTTTCGATGATGCCGTTTCGGATTTGACGGATGCTGCTGCCCTGGCGCTCCATCACGTAGAGCGATCCGTCCGGCGCGAAGGCCACGGCGCGGGCGCCGAAAACTCCAGCTTTGGTGGCAGGTCCACCGTCCCCGTCGT
>JBEKGV010000034.1:0-12876 GCA_050012615.1 Acetobacteraceae bacterium
GAACGTCGGGTGCCGGTCCCGGCACCCGCAACCCATCGAGTTGAGCGTGCAGCTCGGCCTTACCGGAGGCATCACCCGCGAGGTTGGCTCGCACCGAGCCGATCGCCGCCCCCGCGGCGGTCAGGCCATCGGCCGACAGGGTTCCGGTCGCCTCGGGGCTGACGAAAGGACCATGCATGTTGCCCTGCAGTTGGATCGAAGACCAACCGACGCCCGGAGCCGGGTTCATTTCCGGCGAGGTGACCGCGAAAGCGAGATCGGCAGCCTGGCCATCCATGTTCACCGTGCCGTCGAGGCTGCCCCGAAGCGGCCCAGCGGCGATCGTCACCTTGGTGGCCAACGCGTTGAGCGGTCCATCAGCGGCCGCCTTGATCGTGACGGCGCCGAGGTCCGGCAGTTGGACGAAACTCGAGATCAGACCCTTCGGGGCCTCCGAGACATCAAGTGTCGCATGCAGGTGCGACGCATCCATCGACGCCTCGACCGTATAGTGATCCTGCACCTGACGATCGTGCGCGGCGCCGGTCTCCGGGCCAGCGAGATCACCCGAGCCTTCGACGGTCAAATCGATCGGCCGGCCGGTGACGGCGGCATCGACGTCCAGCTGTGCGACGCGCAACCGGGATAATTCCACACGGGGGATCGGGAAACTGGTGCCGCCGCCTTCGCTGCCCCCGGATGTCGCGGCCGGCAGCCGGGCAACCGCCACCCGTTCCGCCTCCAACCGGTCGATCGTCACTTCGCCGGACAGCAACGTCCGCGGTGACCAATCGAGCGCGGCATCGTCGACGGTCACCCAGACCCCGTTCGCGTCCGCCACACTTATCTGGTGGAGGCGAACCGCATCAGGAAACCTGCCGGCAAGGCCCGCGATCCGGACCATGCCGCCGGTCAGCCGAGGGGTCATCGTCTCGATCAACCGGCGGCCCGGGCCGGTGTTCGCACCAACCATGATCCCCGCCACCAGGAGGACCGGGACCGCGATGACGACGGCGGCAACCCAGGCCAATATTTTGAAGAAGCGCCGCATTCAGAAGGCCTGTCCGATCCCGATGTACACCTCGAACGAATCCCCGCCCGGCTCTCGGTTCATCGGCACCGCGAAATCCAACCGGATGGGCCCGATCGAGGTGTAATAGCGGATGCCGGCCCCCACGCCGACCCGCCAGGCATCGGTGAACGGCGCGCCGCCGGCGCTGTTCTGACCCGCGTCGGCGAACACGGCCACTCCCCAACTGTCCAGGAACCGCTGCCGGAACTCCAAAGATCCCGCCGACATCGCCGTGCCCCCGGTCGGTTTGCCATCGGCGAACTGCGGGCCGATCGACTGGTACCGGAAGCCGCGCACCGTGCCGCTGCCACCGGCATACAATCGCTGATCCGGCGGCAGGCCGAAGACCCCGGCGCCGGACACCTTGGCGACCAGGCCCCGCACCGCGAGCACGCTGCGTCCCGCGCTGCCGAAATCGAAGTAGGTCGAGCCGGACAACTGACTGATCAGGTAGGTTCCGCCCGTGCCGAGCGATTGCGTGGGAGTTTCCGACAACGTCACCCGGACGCCGCCGACCGGATCGAACAGGCTCTTTGTGGTGTCGTATTTGACCGTGATCGGCAGGCCGACGAAATTGTAGTCGCGCAGGACGTCTTCCTGAATGATCTCTTCTTGTTCCGCCAAAATCCCAATCCCGACCGTCCACTCCGGCGACAGCTTCCGCGTGATCCCGATCCGTTCGATCAGCGCGGTCTGGTTATAAGCGATCAGGTCTTGCTTCACGAAGTTCACGCTGGTGTCGAGCGTTTGATCCCGCTGCAGAAAATCCGGCTTGATAAATTGCACGCCAATCTGGGTGCCCGGCCCGGCCGTCGCATCGCCGCCCAACTGAACCGCGGCGGTGATGTTGAGCTGCTCGGCGTTGCCGAACAGGTTTCGGTCGTGCCACCCGGCGTTCACGCTCGCTCCGAGGTCGGTCGACCATGCCGCCCCGAGATCGACGGCGTGCAGCTTCCGTTCCACGAACTCCACGGTGAGCGGGAGGTTGCCGTTCGCATCCAACGTCTCGGCGGGCACGATGCGCACGGAGGAAAACGTTCCAACCGACAGCATATCCTGGCGAGCGGCTTCGATCTTGGCAGGGCTGAACGGCTCGCCGGGCTTGAGCAACAGCCGCTTCCGCATGAACGCCTCGCTCATATCCTTCAGGCCGGTGAACTGGATCTGGCCCAGATCCGCGCGCGGTCCGGTCGTGACCTGGAACGAGACGTCCAGTTCGTTCTGGTCGCGATGCAGGGTAGCCGGGGGAAGGATCACCGTCGCGAGCGGATAGCTGGCCTCCCGCAACGCGGTGAGCAACGTCTCCTGGGCCGCCAGAACGTCGGCCGCCAACGCTGGCTGGCCCCGGCTGATGCCCAGAGATGGCTTGAAATTGGGTGGCAGGGTGCCGTCGATCGTGATCTGTCCAAAGTGAAACTTCGGGCCGAGGTCGAGGGTGACCACCACGGGAACCGGCGGCGCGGCGGGCGCTTTGTCGATGGTGTCGACGAGCGCCGGATCGTCGAGCGCCATGGCGTCGATCTTCACCATGACCGTGCCCTTGTAGTAGCCAAACGCTTGCAGCGCTTCCTGGAAGCGATCCGCGTCCGAGTGGGCTCGCTGCTCCAGGGCGAAACCGCCAACCGGGGCTTTGTCTTTCAGCGTGACGAGTTGGGAGCTGTCGTGGATCGCGGCATCGAGAGCGCTTTCGCCGGACGGCTTCAATTCCACCGCGTATGGCTGCGGATCGGCGGCACGGAGTTCCGGCGGCCACAGACCGAGGATTACTGTCAGCAACGACGGAGCGGCGAGCCAGCGGGCGGCTACGAACCTCCGCATCCAACCTGATCTTCGTGGCGCGACGTCAACGCGGCTCATCAAACCTGGTATCCGGTCATCGTGGGGTAATCCGACAAAAGACCCCGTTCGCCGGAAGTTCCCACCGCGACAATACAAGACTTTCTCCAATACCATTGGCGGCCCGGCCCTCAACCGGATCGACCCCGGCCTCGGCTGGTTACCCTCGCAACGCGAGTGCCACGCCCGCGAGCGTCATGCCGAGAGCCACGTACTGGCGCGGTCCGAGTGATTCTCCCAGCACCAGCGTCGAGCCGAGCACGCCGACCATCGGCGACACCAGCACAGCCGTCGCCGCCAGCGACGCGGGCACCAACCGCAAGGCGCGGAACCACCCCAGGTAAGCCACCGTCATCGGAATAGTCGCGATGTAGGCGATGCAAGCCCAACCGGCCGGAGTGACCCTGGTCCAGTCCGGCGTCTCGAACAAAGCCAACACCGCGAGGACCGCCGTCCCCAACCCTACCTGCCAGGCGACGCTCGTGGCCGGCGGCAGCGCCAGCGGCGCCTGCTTCGCCAACACGGTCCCGAGGCCAAACAGCACCGCCGCCCCCAGCCCCATCGCCACGCCAACGACCTGGCCCCATCGCGAGCCGTCCCGCCCATCGGCCGAGCTGACCCCAACCAGCAATGCCACCCCGCCAATCGCCAGAACCAGGGCGACGAACTGACGCCACGAAGGCCGCTCTCCCAGCAGCGGCCAGGCCAGCAGCGAAGCCCAGATCGGCAAGGTGTAGGTCAGCACGATCGCCTCGGAGGCCGGGAGATAGACCTGCGCCTCCGTGCTCAGGACGATGTAAACGCCATAGTTCAGCATCGAGAACAGAAACAGCCGTCCCCATTGGGTGCGCGGCGGATACAGTTGCTCCTGCCGGACCAGGGCCACCGCGACTGCGAACAGGCAGCCGCAGACGCCGCAGAACGTGCGCATGCTGAACGGCGGCAGCTCACCCAAAAGGAATTTGGTCTGCGGCCAGGCGGCCCCCCAGCTACAGGCGGCGAACAGGACCAGACACAGCCCCTCGGTCCGAGAACCAAGGAAGCCGCGGTTAACGGAGGTAGACACGGACCTGCGGGATTTTGCGCCCAGGATCGATGCGGAGGCCAAGCTGAACGCGGGCGGGAATAACGCCGTCGGCCTCGATGGCGATCATGACCTCCTCGGCGTGGGTGCGAGCCGCGAGCGCCGTGTTGGCATCGCCGCCCACCGCCACGACGTCGTACAAGACGCCGGGACGGCGGGACTCGACGGTGTGAATTACGGCTGCCAGGGCGGCGGTATAGTCGGGGTTGGCCTTGGCGAAGTCGATGGTTACCAGAGCCGTCCGCGTTTCCGGATCCGGCACCGGAGGCGGCGCGGGAGGCGGCGCAGCCGGCTTAGGCCTGAAATCGGTCTGGTCGATCAGATGGCAACCGCCGAGGGCCATGAGAAACAGGACAGCGGATTTAACGAGCAGGCTGCGCACAGTGGCTTCCGGATGCAAAAGGAATTTTGACTTTCGTGAAGCCATCGCGACGACCGACCCGCCCGACATAAATCTCCTCGCCCGCCGGGTCCAGCCACGCCTTCGACCCCCACGGCGACCGGGCCGAATGAACCCTTGCGGGAAACGGTCCGCCCTTGGCAAGTATCGCGGCCATGGGACAGACACATTCGCAGACCAACCAGCGCATCGACGGCAAGCGCCTGTGGGACACCCTCATGAGCTTCGCCGAAATTGGCGCCACGCCGAAGGGCGGCGTGCGGCGTCTCGCTTTGTCGGGTGTCGACAAAGCCGGCCGCGACCGCTTCCGCGCCGAATGTGAATCACTGGGCCTTACCGTCCGCGTCGATGCCATCGGCAACATGTTCGCCCGCCGTCCCGGCCGCGACCCCACAAGGCTGCCGGTGCTGTTCGGCAGTCATCTCGACAGCCAGCCCTCCGGCGGCAAGTTCGATGGTGCCCTGGGTGTTCTCTCTGGGCTGGAGGTCATGCGATCGCTGAACGATCTGGGCATCACCACCGAGGCGCCGGTCGAACTGGTCAACTGGACCGATGAGGAAGGCAGCCGCTTCGGTCACAGCCTCGCCGGATCCGGCGTCTGGGCTGAGGTTTACCCGGAGGACCAGATCCTCGCGCTGCGAGACGTCGATGGCGTCAGTGTCGGCGAGTCGCTCGACGCCATCGGCTATCGCGGCCGGGAGCCGGCACGCCACTTCCCCGCCGACGCCTATTTCGAGCTGCATATCGAGCAAGGTCCGATCCTGGAGCGCGAGGCCAAACAAATCGGCATCGTCACCGGCGCGCAAGCACAGGTTTGGTACGACGCGGTGACGATTGGCCAGGATAGTCATGCCGGGACGACCCCTCCCTCGGCTCGCAAGGATGCGCTGGTGTGCGCCGCCCGGATCATCGATCTGGTGGACCGGATGATGCGCGCGCGCGGCGAGGATGGCCGTGGCACCGTGGGCCAATTGCTGGTCTCGCCCAACAGCCGCAACGTCATTCCCGGCGAGGTCCGGTTCTCGGTCGAGTTCCGTCACCCCGATCCGGCGGAGGTGGACCGGCTCGACGAAGCCTTCCTCAGGGATGCGCACGCCATTGCCCTCGACAGCAAAGTGACGTTGGAGTTGACCACTTTGTTCCGTATTCCGGCGCAACCGTTCGATCCGGCCTGTGTCGATCTGGTGCGCCAAGGCGCGGCGCGGGCGGGGTATTCGACACGGGAAATCGTTTCGGGTGCAGGTCACGACGCCGTCTATGTCGCGCGCCACATCCCGACGGCGATGATTTTCACCCCATGCAAGGACGGCCTGTCGCACAACGAGGCCGAAAGTATCGAGCCGGCAGAAGCCGCCGCGGGCGCCCAGGTGCTGTTTGAAGCCGTGGTGGCGCGAGCCAATCGTTCTTTGGTGGAGACGGTGTGATGGTAGCGTTCAATCCGCGCGACCCCTCGTTCATCGCCAATCCCTACCCCGCGTATCGTGAGCTGCGGGAGACGATGCCGGTGTGGCGATCTCCCTTCGGCCGTGCATTTTTAACTCGTTACGAAGATTCATCTCTGCTGATGCGCGATCGCCGGTTGGGCAAAGACTACACCGATCCCGAGGCATTGATCCGCCGCTTTGGCCCCACGGCAATGCGAGAGCCGGCCGTGGTGGAACTGTCGCACATGATGCTGATGCGCGACCCGCCCGATCACACCCGGCTGCGCGGCCTGGTCACCAAAGTTTTCACCGCCCGCAAGATCGAGGAAATGCGTCCGGGCATTCAGGCGATCACCGACCGGCTGCTCGATAAAGTCGCCGGTGCCGGCGAGATGGATGCGATCCGCGATCTCGCGTTTCCGCTGCCGGTATTGGTCATTTGCGAACTTCTTGGCATCCCGGAGGAAGACCGCGCGCGTTTCGTGAATGCCACCGCCTCGGGCGCCGCCTTGCTCAATCCGGTGCCGCCGACACGCGAGGAACTGGACCGCGCCAACGAGAGCACGCTCGCGACCGGCGCGTATTTCGAAGCGTTGTTCGAGCAGCGGAGGAAGCAGCCGTGCGACGATCTGCTGACCTTGCTGGTCCAGGCCGAGGAAGCCGGCGACCGGCTGACCACCGAGGAATTGCGCGCGAACGTCGCTTTGCTGTTCGCGGCTGGCCACGAAACGACCGTGAACCTGATCGGCAACGGCATTTGGTCGCTGCTTGGCAATCCGTCGCAATGGGCGGCGATCCGCGGCAACCCGACCCTGATCCCGAACGCGATCGAGGAAATCCTGCGCTTCGAATGCCCGGTGCAGGCGGTCGCTCGCACCGTGGCCGAGCCGATCGAATTCGGCGGGATCGAGTTCCAGAAAGGCGAATTGATCGTCGCGCTCATCGGCGCCGCCAACCGAGATCCCACCGTGTTTCCCGATCCCGACCGCTTGGATGTGACGCGTGAGAGATTGAGGCCGCTGTCGTTCGGCGGCGGCATCCATTTCTGCATCGGCGCGCAACTTGCCCGGATCGAGGCCGAAGTGGTGTTCTCGACGTTGCTCGACCGAATGCCGGACATGAAGCTGGAGAGCGAGACGCCGCGATGGCGCGAGAGTTTCACGTTGCGCGGGCTTACGACTCTTCCCGTGTCTTGGACCTCGACACGGCATTGATGTGGTCGCACCGACAGCGCATCGCATGACTGTTCGTGTCAGTCCGGAATCCTCTCATCCAAATGTGAGGTTAATTTCCTTTGGCATGGCCCCGGAGCGGACCATGGTTCGAAAGCATCTGCGTGCATCTCTGCTTATCCCTTTCTTATCCGTGGTAAATTTTTCTGATCCAAACGCCAGAGATTGGCTCATGGTAAGAATTTTACCACGGATAAGAAAGGGATGTAGGAGGATGAACACAGATGGGGCAATGCGGCGGCTCGATCGGGTCGTGACATGACAACCGAAATCCCCGCCGCGGTTTATTCCGCTATCGAACCGGCCCCCGACGTGGCTCTTGCGCACGGTCATGCGCCGCTCACCACCCGCCATCGCGGCATGTTGAGAAGCGTCATGACCGTCGGCGGCTGGACGATGGTCAGCCGCGTACTCGGATTTCTCCGCGACATGCTGATGGCGGCGATGGTCGGCGCCGACCCGGTCGCCGACGCATTTTTCATGGCCAACAAACTGCCGAACCTATTTCGCCGCCTGTTCGGTGAGGGCGCGTTCAACGCCGCCTTCGTCCCCGAGTTCTCCGGCCTGCTGGCGACCGATGGACCCGACGCGGCCCGCCGCTTCGCACAGGAGGCGATTTCCGTGATGGCCTTCTGGCTCGGCGGCCTCATGATCGTGGGCGAGATATTCATGCCTCAGATCATGCACGTATTGGCTCCGGGATATGCCGCCACCCCGGACAAATTCGCGCTGACCGTTGACCTGGCGCGGATCACGTTTCCCTATCTGATGCTGATCTGCCTTGCGGCTTTGCTGTCCGGCGCATTGAACGGCATGGAGCATTTCGCCGCGGCGGCCGCCGCTCCGGTACTTTATAACCTGTTCGCGATCGCCGCGTTGATCGGCCTGACGCCGTTCGTGCCCACGGTTGGCCACGCCGCCGCCTGGGGTGTGTCCGCGTCCGGTGTCGTGCAATTGGGCTTGCTGGTTTGGGCCGTGCATCGAGCGGGAATGCCTTTGCGGATTCCGCGGCCGCGGCTGACGCCCGCGATGAAGGTGCTGCTGCGCCGCATGGCGCCCGGATTGGTCGGCGCCAGCGCGGCGCAGCTCAATCAGGCGGTGGACCTCATCATCGCCAGCTTGTTGCCGGCCGGAACGGTATCGTTGCTGTACTATGCCGATCGGATCCAGCAATTGCCTCTGGGAGTCATCGGCATCGCCGTCGGCACGGCGTTGCTGCCCATGCTGTCCCGTCAGGTCCGCGGCGGCGATGAAACCGCGGCGCTCGCGTCACTTAACCGAGCGATCGAATACGCGTTGTTCCTGACGCTCCCGGCCGCGCTGGCGCTGACCATTTCAGCGTTCCCGATCATGTGGGTGCTGTTCGGACGCGGCGCGTTCGACATCGAGACCGCGCGGTTGGCGTCGCAATCGCTGGCGGCCTACGCGATTGGACTGCCGGCTTTCGTATTGGTGAAAGTGCTCGCGCCGGCGGCTTTCGCTCGAGGCGACACGGCGCTGCCGGTTAAAATCGGCATGGTCACGCTGGCGGTGAATTTCCTGTTGAATATCGCGTTCAACGCGGGGGCGCTGGCACCCGCCTCGATCGCCGGTTCGCTGCCGTTGCTGAAACACGTCGGACCCGCGCTGGCGACCAGCCTCGCATCGATGTTCAACGTGATCGTGCTTGGCATCGCTCTGCATCGGCGTCGCCATCTGGTGGCAGACAGTAATTTGTTAAGGCGACTGCCGCGGATGGGATTGGCCGCTGCCTTGATGGGCGTGACCCTGTGGTTCGCCGAGCAGCCGTTATTTCATTTTGGCCGCTGGTTCGGATTGATTTCACTCGTCACACTGGGTGTCCTCGTTTACGGCATCGCGGCGTTGCTGCTCGGAGCATTCGACGCGAGTATACTGCGGAGACTTTCGCGGCGGCGATGAGTTGGCCGCCACCGCTGTCTCCCCTTCCCCGTTGCCGGCACCTGACTTACTCTCGCGGGAGGGAAGGAGCCAACCATGGCCACCATCGATCTGGCGGGGATCTCACTTGAACTCTGGGAAGGTGGTTCCGGGCCGCCTCTGCTGTTCCTACATGAGGCCGGTGGGTTTCGCGCCGATCATCCATTTCTGGCGTTGCTTGGCGAACAACGGCGGATCACCGCGCCGTCGCATCCCGGCTTCGGCGCGTCATCGTTGCCTGATTGGATCGACCGGCCCGAGGACATCGCCCATGTCTATCTCAATCTTCTGGACCGCATCTCCACCGCTCCGATCGATCTCATCGCTTGTTCTCTCGGTGGTTGGATCGGCGCCGAACTGAGCAGCATGGTCCCGGAACGATTTCGTAAACTGATTTTCGTCGCACCGGTGGGCATCAAGCTCGGCTCGCGCGATACGCTGGACATTCCCGATATCTTCGCCCAGTCGACCGCCAGCAATGAGAAGCTGCTGTATCACGAACCCGAACGATTTCGCCCCGATCCGGCGAAAATGACCGATCAGGAACTCGCGGTCATGCTGCGCAACCGGGAGACCAGCGCGCTGCTGACGTGGGAACCCTATATGCATAACCCGAAGCTTCGGCACCGCCTGCATCGGATCACCAACGAGGCGTTGTTCCTGCGTGGCGAGCATGATGGGCTGATCTCAGCCGCTTACATGGACGGCTATGCCGAATTGTTGCCGAACGCCCGCACGCTGACGCTGCCAAACGCCGGCCATGTGCCCCATGTCGAGCAGCCCCAGGCCTTTGTCAGTGCGGCGCTCGCATTCCTGAATGAGAAGGGCTGATCCCATGAAAGCCTGGCATTTCAGCGAGACCGCCTACCACCTGCTGCCACCTGCCGAGACATATGAGTCGATCCGCGTGTCGTTGCCGAACAAGAACTACGACCCTCGGATCGGGGCCGATCTTTATCATCGCTACCTCGACGAGTGGCTGCTCGCCGAGGACGAAGGTCTGGATATCATGCTCAACGAGCATCACCAGACCGCGACCTGTGTCGATCCGGCCGCGCCGCTGATGCTCGCCGTGCTGGCGCGGCAAAGTCACAAGGCCCGCCTGCTGATTTTAGGCAATCCGATCGCCAACCGCCGCCAACCCGTTCGTGTCGCCGAAGAAATGGCGATGATCGACGTGCTGTCGCGCGGCCGGCTGGAGGCGGGGTTCGTGCGCGGCGTGCCCTATGAGATTTCGCCGGCGAACAGCAACCCGATGCGTATGCTCGAACGCGAATACGAAGCGCTCGACCTGATCGTCAAGGCCTGGACCAACCATGACGGGCCGGTGAGCTTTGAAGGCCGGTTCTTCCACGCCCGCCAGATCAATATCTGGCCGCGGCCGTATCAAACGCCGCACCCGCCGATCTGGATCAGCACGACCAGCCCGGGCGGCGCTGCCCGGGTGGGAGAGCGCGGTTACGTGCAGGCAACGTTCCTGACCGGCTTCGACGGCACGCGGGCGATCTTCGATGGTTATCGACGGGCCTGGCGCGAGGCGGGCCGCGGCGACGTCGTGCCCGAGGACAGGTTGGCCTACGCCGCCATGGTCTACACCGGCGAAACCGAGGCCGAAGCGCATGCCGGCGCGGAAAAGCTGCTGTGGTACATCACCTCCAACAAAGTGCCGCCGCATTTCGCCAATCCGCCCGGCTATGTCCCGATCGATGCGGGCGTGAAGATGCTGCGCGGCGCCGAACATCCTTTGAGTGCCTTCCGCAATGCCGCCTCAGTCGAGGGCGCGATCAAAGCGGGCATCATGATGGCCGGCACGCCCGATCAGGTGGTGAAACAGGTCCGTGCGGTTTACGATCATGTCGGCGGGTTCGGGCACCTGCTGAACATGGGCCAGGCCGGGTTCCTGGACCATGAGGATACCGTGCGCGGGATCAGGCTGTTCGCACGGGAAGTGTATCCGCGGTTGCAGGAGTTCCGCGTGACGTAATGGCGCGAACCCACCCTCTGTTCTGCCAGGTTCGTCACGCTCCCGTCGAGGGAATTTGTTATGTCCTCCATCCTGAGTTCCGATCTCAGCCCACTTGTGGGCAGCTGGCGGCTGTTATCGGTGGAAGCGACTTTCACCGGCACCGGCGAAAGAATCGCGACCTTTGGACCCGCGCCAAGCGGCCGCATGGTGCTGACGCAAGCGGGCCGAATCACGTTTCTCATTACGAAATCCAACCGTCAACCGCCCGCGAATGACGCCGCGCGAGCAGTGCTGTTCAACGAAACGATCGCCTATTCCGGCGAGGTGCGTTCGGATGAATCCGGACAGTTCATAACGACGGTTGATATTTCACTGTTCCCAGAGGAGGTCGGCATTGAAAAGCTCCGGCATTTTACGCTTGATGGTGACCGTTTGATCATCCGGCGGCCCGAGCAAACAAGCCGCGTGACCCAAGGCCGCCAGGTCCGATCGGATTTGGTTTGGATACGTGACGATCTGACCTCAACCACGATCTGACCGCGAAGTCGCGTCGAAATCGATGCCGGCTTTCGACGGGACGAGGCTATAATGCCCGTGTGGAAAAGCTTTGCGGGAGGCCGTGGCCGGCCATGACGGGATCAACGCGTGTGCCGAAGAGTCGGTTTGGGCGGACGGTATTATACCGACTGCCCAAATGACTGACTTTTTGGCACAATGCCAACCTCGTCATGGCCGGCCACCGAGCCGGCCATCTATTGCCGCACGGTGCCGCGAGAGGTCACCGGGTCAAGCCCGGTGATGACGCGTCGGAGGATGTGCCGATCGGTCAACTCATTCGCCGGTCGGTATACTAACCTCTCGCCGGACGCAGTTCGAGCCGGTACGATGCCATGAGGTAATCGCGAAGTGCCTTCGGAAAGTCAGGACTGTCGCGGGGAACGATGCGCGAGGCGTCGGTGTATGGCGGTGCATTCGCCGGCGGCGGCGTATCGACGCTCATCGCCGGCAGGGCGTTGGTCCGGTGCGCGATGTCGCGCAGCCAGGCGGCGCGATCGCGGGTCGCGAACAGCACGGTCAGCATGCCGCGCGAGCCTATCGCGACCCGGCCGATCGTGCGCTCGCGATCCCCATCGTGCAGGACGGCCTCGAACCCGGCCGCCGCGGCGCCGCCGGCCGCTATCGGAACCACGGCCGCTGCCAGCCCCAGCAACGACCGTCGACCGAAAGTCATAGCGGACGCAGCTCCAGCAGATAGGACGCGCGCAGGTAATCCAGCAGCGCGGGAATGAAGTCGGGATGGCCCCGTTCGACGATGCGCGAGGCCAGCGTGAACATCGGTGCGCCCTCGGGCGGCGGAATATCGACATACATGACCTTGTCCTTGTTCGCGAGCCGAACCGCACGGGACAATTTGTCCTCCTGCCCAGGCTCCTCCGCCGCCGCCGCGGGGGTCGTGGATTCCACGAGCATCGCCCCATTGGGGTCGATCGCGACAACCCCCCACGCGTCCTCCCCGTCCTCCGCGACTCTTACCGCGGCGTAGCGTCCTGCCTGGGCCATGGTCGACGGCATCGCTGTTCTCCTCAGATCGCGCCGACGATTTTCGGCGTCGTTTCGGCGGCCATCGATCGCGAGTGATTTTCTTTCGGTTGCGCCACGTACGTCTCATAATTCTCAGTCGGCGGGACATAGCCGCTCCCGCCGTCGTTTTCGGAAAACATCACTGCCTCCTTGTACTCGGGATCGCCTTCCTTCAGCTTGCCGCTTTTCAGGTCCTGGATTAACTTGCCTTGGTAATTGTGGCCGTTTTCGTGCAGCACCAGGTCGATGGAACGGTTGAAGCTGGATAGCTTCGCCCCGGCATGGGTATTGAGGTGCAATTTCCCGTCGTCCGGATCGAAGTTGCCGTTCTCGATGCCCGTTTGTCCGTTCGGCAGCTCGAACG
>JBEKGV010000035.1:0-12111 GCA_050012615.1 Acetobacteraceae bacterium
GAGGTCAAGTTCACGGAGGTGGAATTCGGGCGATGCTCCCGGCCTGGCCTGAAGCCAAAAGAATTTGGGTATGCCATGGACCATTGCGACGGCAGCTTCAGCGTGCAGCGCGACCGGCAAAGCCGGTGCAGTCTTAAGGAGAAGGGAATTCTCTACTGGCAGTTCGTGCCTGAGTTCTTCCGATGGAGTGCGACCGAGGACCACCGGCCATGCCCGCTGGCGTTCACATATCAGCTTGTCCGAAACGTGTTGGCTGTTTGCGTGAGTGAAGACGGCACCCCGGGCGCGGACAGGGGCCATGTGCTGGTAGTATACGACGAACGAAATCCGGCATTCCGGCCCGGCGGCGAAGCGGATGCGGCATGGTGGGCCGCGGTTCGCGCACTACGTTTCCCGCGCCTTCTTCGGCGTGTCTCGTGGCAGCGCGTCGCGTCCCACCTGGCACAATTTCCCGACCTCGCGTGGCTTACCGTAGGGCTTCGAGACAAGTACGGCATGAAGTGATGCTGGCCTCGGGCTCTTTTCGGGCGAAGGCACCCGGTTGAGGTGCTTATGCCGACCTTCGTCGAACAGGATAAGCACGATGACAGAAGCTTTGAGGTCAAGATTGATCGCAGAATTCTCGGGCTAAGAAGTCGCGCCGTCTACGTCCCGGGTAGCGCCGGTGACGAGGGCTCCAGAATTTCCACTTGACTAATATAACCGACCGGTTATGAGTATGATCAATAACCAACGAGTTATTGATCATGATGCCGGATCCCCATGACAACCTCTTCAGATCGTTGGCCGATCCGACCCGCCGGGCGATCTTCGAGCGATTGTGCCGTGAAGGAGAGCAGACGGTCGGCGCACTGACCGCTCGGGCCGGGGTCTCCCAGCCGGCGGTATCGAAGCACCTCGGCGTTTTGAAGCAGGCCGGGCTGGTATCGGACCGCCATGAAGGACGACAGACCCACTATAGCGCGCACCCCGGCGCGCTTGCCCCTCTGATCGACTGGACAAGCCAGATGACCGGGTTCTGGCAGAGCCGTTTCGATCACCTCGAAGACCTGCTGAAAAGGATGGACCAATGACCGATCCCGCGACTGAAACGCTCTCCGTCGTCGTCGAACGTGAGATATCTTTTCCACCGGAGAAGATTTGGCGCGCTCTCACGCAACCACACCTGATCGAGGAGTGGCTGATGAAGAACGACTTCAGGCCTGTCGTGGATCACCGTTTCAATCTCCGCGCGGACTGGGGCGCCGTCGACTGCCGGGTGATGGCGGTCGAGCCGAACAAAACGCTGTCTTACACATGGGCCGCTTATGGTCTCGAGAGCGTGGTGACCTGGACACTCACGCCAACGAGCGCGGGGACCCACCTGCGCATGGAGCAGTCGGGCTTCCGGCCGGATCAGCAGCAGGCCTACCAGGGCGCCAAGGGCGGGTGGCAGCAGTTCTTCGCCGCCCTGGAGCAGCTATTGGCGCGGACAGACTGAAGCCCGGGAACGTTACTCGGGCCGGTGGGTCACGAAAAATCCGGAAACGGCCCGGGGCCGCTCATTCGCCACGCCCGGGCTCGATCCCATAGGCCCTACTTAATGGGCGAGCACCCCAATCCACGCGTCATGGCCGGGCTTGACCCGGTCATCAATCGCAGCACGTGCCTCGACAGATGGCCGGGTCAAGCCCGGCCATGACGAGAAAAGTGGATGCCGCGACCCTAAGTTAGCGCATATGGGGCTCGATCCGGGCATCGGTGATCATCACCTCATGCCCAGTACCGGCATGCCCAGTACCGGCGCCATCTCCGCGGTGCGGCCGGCCTCGCGACCGGAGCCAACCGCCATCTCCGCTTCGGCGTCGAGCTCCGCCAACCTGGCGTCGATCGCCGCGATCACTTTCTTCGCGTACGGCCCGAGGTGCAGGTAAAACGCCATCAGCATCATGACGTATCGCAACGTCGCCGGGTTCGACTTGCCGCATTTGACGAAGGTCCGCCAGAACGGTTCGCGGGCCTCCGGCAGATGGCTGATGATCTTGTGCACCATTTCGATTGGCGGGACGTTGAGCCGCTTGTCGCCCTTGGGAAGATCGGCGGGCCGCCCCGACCGGTCGAGCATACCGGCAAGCCGCTCCAACCGTCCCGCGAACGCCGCCGGGTCATAAACCCGCTCCAGGATGCGCCGATAATCGAGCAGAACTTCGCGCAGCGGCCGCAGCGTGTCGAAATTCGTCGTGGCCGTGCATTGGTCGCCGGTTTCCGGCGTCGCCACGTCGTGGTTCGGATGCAGCCTCTGGGCCAACGCGAGCCGTCGCGTGAGCTGCGTATTGGGCAGCGCGTAAAGCAGCCCGACCATGGACACGGGGATCGCGGCTTCCTCGATGAAGTCCGCCATCGCGTCGGCGATGGACACCTCCTCACTGTCGAAGCCGACGATGAAGCCGGCGGTCACGAACATCCCGGCGCGGTAGATTTTGTGAACGCTGTTCGCCAGATTTCGCCGCGTGTTTTGCTTCTTCTTGGTGTGGACGAGGGTTTTCGGATCGGGACTCTCGATGCCGACGAACACCGCGAAGAAATTCGCGTCCCGCATCAGCTTCAGCAGTTCGTCGTCGTCGGCCATGTTGATCGAGGCTTCCGTCGAGAACTCGAATGGGTAGTCGCGTTCCTTGAGCCATTTCGCCAGCTCCGGCAGGAACGTCCTGAGCGCCTTCTTGTTGCCGATCAGGTTGTCGTCGACGAAATCGACGTGGCCGCGATAGCCGAGCTGATACAGAGCCTCGAGTTCGGCCAGCATCTGCGGCGTCGTCTTGGCGCGCGGCACCCGGCCATACAGTTCAATGATGTCGCAGAACTCGCAGGTAAACGGGCAGCCGCGGGAGTACTGCACACCGACATACAAGTAGTGTTCGAACTTCAGCAGATCGAAGCGAGGCACCGGCGTCTGAGTGACATCGACGGTGAATTTGGGGGCGGTGAGGCAGCCGGCGCGCTCGCCCGCCTCCCAGGCGGCGATGAACTCGCCAATGATGCCTTCGACCTCGCCGAGCACCCGAAAATCGGCGCTCGTGTAGATCTCGGGGCTCGAGGTCGGGTCCGGCCCGCCGATGACCACCGGCTTGCCGTGCGCATGACAGAGTTCGATCAATTCCAGCGTGTCGACCTGTTGGGCCAGCATGCCGCCGGTCATCACCATGTCGGCCCACTCGAGGTCGGCGTCCGTGAGTTCCTCGGTGTTGCGGTTGACCAGCCTGATGTCCCAGTGCCGCGGCAACAGGGCGGCGAGCGTGATCAGGCCCAGAGGCGCCGCCGGATAACGGGCCCCGACCAGTTCGCACGCGACCGCGAAATTCCAGAACGTCGCCTTGCTGAAGCGCGGATAGACCATCAGGACCTTGGTAGAATCGAGATGCGCCATCGGGTCCCCTGTGCCAGTCTCACAACGGGCTGTACTGGAAAACACCCGCATCAACAACCTGCCCGGAAAAGTAGTGTCCTGACATCACCCTACGGTTCGCGTCAGTGGTCCGGGACCCCGGCCCAAGTTATAACCACCACACGAGTACGGCGTTGAACGTCCCGGACCTGATGACCCTGGAGGAATTCCTGGCCTGGGACGCACCCGGTCCCGGGCTCTGGCAATTGATCGACGGCGTGCCGCAGGCGATGGCGCCGGCCGGTTCGACGCATGGTGTTATTCAGTCGAATATCGCCAACCTGATCATCAATCGCCTGGACAACCTCGGCGGTCCCTGCGTCATGATGACCAACCCTGGCATCATCCCGGCCTTTCGAACCAACCGCAATTACTTCATTCCCGACGCCGCCGTGACCTGCTCGGAAGCCGATATCGGTGTTGCCGGCATTCGCCACCCGGTCCTGGTGATCGAGAGCCTGCGGCCCTCCAACCACGCGGAGACGTGGCGGAACATCCGGGCCTATATGCTGATCCCAGGCGTACGAGAAATCCTGGTGATCCGTTCCGATCTCGCCAGTATCGACCTGCTCCGGCGCGATGCCGAAGGCGTATGGCCGGACGACGTCACCACTGTGACCCAAGGCACATTCACGCTCGCCAGCCTTGATCTGACGGTGACTTTCAGCGCGCTGTATCGCCGCTCGGGTGTCGGCTGAGCGAATTCCAGCCGGCAGTGTTCCAGGAGGTTGCCCACGCACCGACATCGCCGTCCGCCCGGAATTGCTTCGCCAGACCCGCCGGAGATTCCAGAACAGCGGTACGGGGAACTCCAGCGTTCCGCACCGCAACCTGTCCAAACGTCGATGCAACGTACTCGATGGTTGAATGGCCACGAATTCTCTGGCCCTCTGGTCCTCGGTCTTCTCTCAGATGAAACCTTTGCGGTGCTCGCCCGGGACACGGACCCAATAAGTTCGCGGTCCGTTCAAGGTCCGAATCTGCCCGCTCACTCAAAAGGGTTCATCTGGGAGAAGCCAGAGAGCCAGAGAAACACGACGCCAATTGATCCGTCCACGGTGGTTTTTTGCCGTGCGACGTACTCACCAGAATAACAAGGCATCAATAGGTCGTTACCCGCGTCGCCATTGCGCCGAGCAACGCCAACGGTCGCCACGCGGGTGAAGACTCGCTGGAGCAGAGGTCCAGGCGGTGGCCCGCTCGACCAGTTCCTCCATGGCCCACAAGCGGCAGCTCACGCCAGCCGCCGTGGCCGCGGTACAACGTATCGCGGAATGCAGCCGCACATACCGAACCAGGACACGACGCCCGGAAACGGACGCTCAGGCGCCGGCCCAGATCACCCAACCGGAACCACCCGCCGCTGCGCCCACACCAGACCAATAATCTTCGCGACCGTCTCGAAATGCTCACGCGGGATGACATCGCCGATCTCGACCGCGGCATGCAGAGCCCGCGCCAGCGGCGGGTTTTCCACAATCGCGATCCCATGCTCTCGCGCGACCTTGCGGATCCGCAGAGCGATCAGCTCCACGCCCTTGGCGACCACGACCGGAGCCGCATCCTCGCCGCGGCGATAGCGCAGAGCGACAGCGAAATGGGTTGGGTTGGCGATGATCACCGTCGCCTTGGGCACCTCATGCATCATGCGCCGATGCGCTCGCTTGCGCCGCAGCATGCGCCGGCGCGCTTTGACCCGAGGGTCGCCCTCCGACTCGCGCACCTCGTCCTTCATTTCCTGCAACGTCATGCGCAGCCGGCGGCGATACGCCCAATGCTGGTAAGGTGCATCGACAGCGGCGACCGCCACGGCGACCAGAGTGGCGGCCCCCACGATCAAGAACACCGAATGCAGCAGCATCCCCGGCAGCAGCGCCAAATCGGTCGCGACCAGTCCGACCGAGCCCCGGTAGATCGGCCGCATCAGAAAGTAGGTCGCTCCGGCGATCACCGCCATCTTCGCCAGGCTCGTGCCGAACTCGAACAGCGCGCGCGTGCTGAACATCCGCTTGAAGCCGCGTGACGGCGACAGATTGGAGAGTTTCGGCATGATCCGGTCAGGCGAGATCGCGATGGCATTGTGCATAACGTAAGGCAGTAACGCGCCCGCCATGGTCAGCACGAAGAACGGCACGATTGCCAGCGCCAGAGCCATCGCGACCGCCCGGCCCGCGTCGCGCCAGCCATCCGGCGTCAGATCGAGCAGGGCGTCCGGCTGTTCCAGCATCGGCAACACGATCTCACCGACGCGACGAGCGATCGTGCCGCCCAACAGCACCAGCCCGATCAAGGCGCCGATATAAACGCCCGCAACCGGCGCCTCGCGAACCGACGGGACGTCGCCCCGCTCACGCGCTTGCTCGAGCCTGCGATCAGTGGCCTCGAACGAGCGTTCGCCGACACCGGTTTCCGACACGCCGCCGCCTCAGCGCAACAGCGAGGGCAGGTCGTACCACCCCGCCATGGCGTTTTCGAGCAACCCCGGCAATGTCGCGGCGAGCAAATAAAGTCCCAGCACCACCAGCGCCGGGCTGGCGATCATGAACACCGGCATGGCCGGAAGCGCCTTGTTCACCACGGCGAGCCCGATATGGAAAACGAACGCCAGCAACAGAAACGGAAATGCGAGCTGTCCGCTCAATTGAAAGGCGCGCACGCCGGACTCGAGCACCGCGCGGCCGCTGGCCGCGATATTCGGCAGGGTGGCCGCCGGCAGAACGCTGTAGCTTTCGACCAGCGCTCGCAGAATGACGTGATGGCCGCCGGAAGCGAACATGATCGCGATCAGACCGGCGTAAAGCGTGGCTCCGATCGTCGCCGCCTGATCGATTGCCATGCCCTGTGCGAAAATGTTCCCCATGCCGATGTTCTGGCCAATGATCTGGCCCGCGATCAGCACAGCTGACACAATGGTGCGAGCGAGAGTGCCGAGGAGCACGCCGCTGAACGCCTCCCCGGCGACCGCGAGCAACGTGCCCCACGCGCCCGGCACGACGGCCGGCATACCGGGGATCGCTCCGGTCACCGCGGCGGCGATCGCCAGCCCGGCCAGAATGCGGAGACGCACCGGGATCGCGGGCTCGCCAAACCCGGGCAGCAGCATGAACGCCGCCGTGATGCGGCTGAACACCAGCAGTGTCCGATACACTTCCAGCGTCAGCCAACCGGTCAGGTCGAGCCCGATCATCCCGCTTTTCTCGTCATGGCCTGGCCTGACCCGGCCATCTGTCGAGGCATGTGCGGCTATTGATGGCCGGGTCAAGCCCGGCCATGACGCGTGAATTGAGGGGCGCGCCCACTTATTTCGCGCCCATCGGGCTTGCCCGCATGGAGGCCAAATCAAGATTGATGCACACCGCTTCTCTCGTCATGGCCGGGCCTGACCCGGCCATCTGTCGAGGCACGTGCGGCGCTTGATGGCCGGGTCAGGCCGGGCCATGGCGCATGAATTGAGTCGGCCCACTCAGATCGGCTCCAGCATGCGCAGCTTGCAGCGCGGATGCACCTCCGCGTGCGAGATCACCGCGACCGTGGAATTGATCCGCTCGAGCAGCCCGCGCACGAACGGACGCGCCTCCACGCTGGTGAGGATCGCGGGCCACGTTCCCTGCGCCGAACCGTCCGCCAATCTCGTGCGCACCGCCTGCACGAACTCCTGCGTGCGGGACGGAGCCAGCGCGAAGCTGCGTTGATCGCCATCGACAACGATCGCCTGGCTCATCTCGCGCTCCCATTGCGGCGACAGCGGCATCACCGCGACCAGCCCGTCCGGGCCTTGCAAAGAGCGGCAGATTTGCAGCGCGAGCCGGCCGCGCACGTGCTCGGTGATGAGCCGGACGTTGCGCGTGAACCCGACGGCTTCGTGCATCGCCTCCAGGATCAACGTCAGATGACGGATGGAAATCCGTTCCGCCAGCAGGTTCGCCAGCACTTTCTGCACCGTGGTCATCGGCACCACCGCCGGCACGAGGTCCTGCACCAGTTTCTGATTTTCCGTGCCGAGCCCATCCAACAACTTCTGCGTCGCGCCGTAGGACATCAGCTGGCCCATATGAGCCTTCGCCGTCTCGGAAAGATGGGTGGTCAGCACCGTCTCGATATCCACGACGGTCAGGCCCATGCGCGAGGCCTCGGCGCGTTGCCGCATCTCGATCCAGCGCGCGGGAATGCGGAACGACGGCTCGATCGCTTCCGTGCCCTCGATTTTCAACGGCTGGCCGGCGGGAGAAAATGCCAGCAGCCGGCCGATCATCATCGTCTCGCGCGAGATCTCGACCCCGAGCACCTGCAGCGCATACTCGCCGGCCGCCAGATCGACATTGTCCTTGATCCGAACCGCCGGCAGCACGAAGCCGAAATCGAGCGCGATGGCACGGCGCAATTTGCGGATCTTCTCGGTCAGGCCACCGTCGGGGGCCGTGGTGAGCGGAACCAGCCCCATCCCGAGTTCAATGCGGATCTCATCCACACGCATCAACTCGGACAGAGGTTCATCGCGCGAACCTCCGCCCACATGTTCCTCCGACCTTGCCGCGACCGCCTCGGCCTGGGCGCGCTTCTGTTCGGTCTTGCGAACGAGTACCGCGCCGCCGCCGCCCGCGATCGACAGGATCGCGAACGGAACGAACGGCAGTCCCGGCAGCAGCGCGAACAGCGCCGCGAGCCCGGACGCCAGAAACAGCGGCTTCGAATGACCGCCGAGCTGGGCGATGAACGTGCTGTGAGTGGAGCCTCGGACAGATCCCTTGGAGACGAGCATGCCCGCTCCGAGACTGACGATCAGCGCCGGGATCTGGCTGACGATACCGTCGCCGATGGTGAGCGTGGTGTAGAGCGTGGCGGCGTGGCTGACATCCATCCCATGCCGCAGCGTGCCGATGACGATCCCGCCGATCGCGTTCACCAGCGTCACGATGATCGCCGCGATGGCATCGCCCCGGACGAACTTCGACGCGCCGTCCATGGCGCCAAAGAACGAACTCTCCTCTTCCAGGTCCTTGCGGCGTTTGCGGGCCTGCTCGTCGTTGATCATGCCCGCCGAGAGGTCGGCGTCGATCGCCATCTGCTTGCCCGGCATGGCATCGAGCGAGAACCGAGCGGCCACCTCGGCGATCCGGCCGGCGCCTTTGGTGACGACCATGAAATTGATGATCACCAGGATCGCGAACACGACGACGCCGATGACGAAATCGCCTCCAACGACGAATGCAGCGAAGCCATGGATCACCGAGCCGGCGGCCCCCAGTCCCTTGTGACCGCCGGCGAGGATGAGCCGTACGGTGGCGAGGTTCAGCGCCAGCCGCAGCAGCGTGGCGACCAGCAGCACCGTGGGAAAACTGGAAAAGTCGAGCGGCTTTTCGATCCAGATCGCCACCATCAGGATCAGCACCGAAAGCGTGATCGACGTGGACAGCCCGATATCGACCAGCCACGTCGGCATCGGCAGCACCAACACCGCCACCAGCACCACGAGGCCGCCGGCGAACAACAAGTCCTGATGGCCGAGCGTCTGACGCAGCCAGGCGAGCCATCGTTCGGAAATTCCCAACGACTGGAACGTCATCGCCGGTGCCGTTCGCGGCCGCGGCACGACCGGGTTCCGCGTGCCGCTCATATCCCCCCGCTCATATGCCGACGACCATTTGCATGACCTGGTCCATGTACGACCGCAGCGCGGCGAACGAGAGCGGCAGGAACAGCATGACCAGCAGCAGCGTGACGACGATCTTGGGGACGTTCGCCAGTGTCATCTCATGCACCTGGGTCAGTGCCTGAAGGATGCTGATACCCACTCCGGTAACCAGCGCCCCGGCGAGCGCCGGCCCGGCCACCAACAGCGCCGTGTAAAGTCCCGACCGCACGATCTCGAGGACGTCGCCTTCGTTCATGAGTGCGCTGCGCCCGGCATCGTCCGCGCGCTGAACGTCATCGCCGGGCGTTTTTTAATCGTCATGGCCGGGCTTGACCCGGCCATCTGTCGAGGCACCGCACTTTCCCCTTAATGGCCGCGTTGGAGCCGATGGGCGCTAAATTAAAGTCGGGGCAGCCCACTTCTCTCGTCATGGCCGTCCCCCGACTTGATCGGGGGATTGACCCGGCCATCTGTCGAGGCACGTGCGGCGATTGATGGCCGGGTGATCCCCCGATCAAGTCGGGGGAGGCCATGACGGTTAACCTAAGGCGCGCGCATCTTGATTGATCGCCGATGCAGTTCCACCCGGGGCTCTCTCGCGGCACCCCGCCGGCATCGCCGTCGACCCAAAACCCCAACATCAAATCGTCATCTTCATGATGTCGTTGTAAGCGCCCAGTACCTTGTCCCGCACCGCGACCACGGTCTGCATCGTGAGTTCGGCGTCGCTCAGTGCCTGCACGACCTGCTGGACGTCGGCGCCACCGGTCACCCCAGCGGTCGCGACCTGCTCGGACGTCTTCAGTGTAGTGAGCGCGGACTGGGCCGCCTCGCCCACCATGCTGCCGAAATCGGTCGCGGTCGCACCGGCCGAACTCGTGGCCGAGTTCCCATACGCCGACGCGACCTGGGACGCGGAGGAAAGCGGAGCGATCGGGAGCATGCGCCGTTAAGCCTTCAAAATGTCGAGAGTTTTGGTGAACATGCTGCGCGCCTGGTTCATCGTCGCGAGGTTCGCCTCATAGGACCGCTCGGCCTCGCGCCCATCCGCCTCCTCCACCAGTTCGGAGACGTTCGGCAGCTTGACGTATCCGGTGGCGTCGGCCGCCGGATGCGACGGATCGTATTCGGTGCGGAACGGGGTGTTGTCGAGCACGGTGGGCCCAGGCTTGACGATGCCCGCACCGGTGGCCTGATCGACCGCCTGAGCAAACGTCATCACCTTGCGCTGATACGGGTCTCCATTGGACCCGGTCGCCGTCGAATTGGCGTTGGCGAGGTTCTCGGCCACGATCCGCGACCGCATGGACTCCGCGCGCATCCCCGAAGCCGCGCTCGCCATGGCCTGCGCGAGTGGACCCCGTGCCGTGATCGGTGAGATGTCGTTCATGGCATCAACCTGTGATGGCGAGTTTCATGATACTGACGCTTTTCGCATAAGCCGCATTGGCCAGAGCGAACGCATTGGAGACGTCAGCGGACTTGACCATCTGCTCCTCGACCGAGACGGTGTTGCCGTTCGGTTTCGCGCCGTAGGCGGGGTCGGTGACGACGACCGGCTGGCTCGTCGTCGCGCTGTCCGCCGCCAACGGCAGATGGCCCGGGTTGGTCTGCACCAGCGTCAGCGGCGAGGCGCCACTGGAACTGGCCACCCCGTTCGCGGCTCCGGCCGGGCTGAAAGGCGCCAGATCCTGGGCCTTGTAGTCCGGCGTGTCCACGTTGGCGATGTTACGGGCAATCACCGTCTGCCGCTCCGTGAGGTAGCGCATGGCGTCGCCGGTAACGCGAAAAAGATCAATTCCCGAAAGCATGTGGGTCGCATTTCTTGCGAAGGATTTCGTGGGTGACGAGTAGTCCCGATTGGTTGCGTCTTTCATACAATTTCGCAAATGCAGGCGGATTTTTTCGCAGGGTTGCCAGCCAGCGATATTCAGCCTAAGGTAACGTTGTTTCGCAAGGCTCCCAATCGAATGTCCGATGCCGTTCCGACCCAGCGACGCGCTTCATTGGCCAACGTGACCGGGCAAATCTCTCGCCTGCCGCGGATCACCCGTTGGGGTCAGCTTGAGTCGGTGCGCGGCGCCTCGCTGATCGTCAGCGGTTTCGGCCAGGCCGCCGCGATCGGCGACCGCGTGCGCGTCGATGCGGCGAACGGCTCCGTCCCCAGTGGCTCGGTGCCCGGTGAGATCGTCGCGTTCACCGGCAACACCGTCAACGTCATGGTCGAAGGCCGTGCCGAGGGGTTGACGCCGGGCGCGCGCGTGGTCCTGACCGAGTCCTCCGACCTGTATCCCTGCGCCGCCTGGTTGGGCCGCGTGGTGGACGGTTCGGGCCGGCCGCTCGATTCCAAAGGGCCGCTCCCGCAGGGCGATCAGGCGATGAAATTGCGCGGCACTCCGCCGCAGGCATTCGAGCGCCGGCTGATGGGTGAGCGGCTGGAGACCGGCATCCGCCTGTTGGACGTATTCGTCCCGATTTGCCGAGGCCAAAGGCTCGGCGTTTTCGCGGCATCGGGTGTCGGCAAATCCACCCTGATGGGCATGCTGGCCCGCTTCGTGACCGCCGATGTCATCGTGGTGGGCCTGATCGGCGAGCGTGGGCGTGAGGTGCGCGAATTCCTCGACCGGACTTTGGGTGAGGACGGCCTGAAGCGAGCCGTCGTGATTGTCGCGACCTCGGATCAGCCGGCGTTGGCGCGGCGGCGCGCGGCGCTCGCCACCCTGACGGTCGCCGAGTGGTTCCGTGGCCAGGGCAATCAGGTTCTGTGCCTGCTGGATAGCGTCACCCGGCTGGCCCAGGCACAACGCGAGATCGGCCTGGCGGCGGGGGAACCGGCGACCGCACGCTCCTATACTCCGTCAGTTTTCGCAGAACTTCCGGCGTTGCTCGAGAGGGCCGGCCCGGGATCGGACGGACAAGGCGATATCACCGGCATTTTCACGGTGCTGGTGGATGGCGACGACCACGATGAACCCGTGTCGGACGCGGTGCGCGGAATTCTGGATGGTCATCTCGTGCTGGATCGGCGCATCGGCGAGCGTGGCCGCTGGCCCGCCGT
>JBEKGV010000036.1:0-13361 GCA_050012615.1 Acetobacteraceae bacterium
GCCGGAACGATCGGTTCGTCCACCTCGACGATCGTGCATCTCGCCGCGGTGGCCATCACGGGGCAAAAATTGCGTTGCGCGCGGTGGAACTGAAGATTGCCGAATGTGTCGGCGCGGCGCGCCCGGATGAACGCGTAATCGAGCGGCAGAGCGTATTCCAGCAGATACTCCCGGCCGTTGAACACCCTCGTCTCGCGGCCCGCCGCGAGTTCAGTACCGACCGCCGTCGGGGTATAGAATGCCGGGATGCCCGCACCGGCGGCGCGCAAACGTTCCGCCAACGTACCCTGCGGTACGAGTTCGGCGTCGCACTCTCCGGACTCGTAATATTTAGTGAATGGCAACGTATCGGTGGGACGGGTGGCGGCGGTGAACGCGCAAATCACTTTGGCGACCTGGCCATTCTCCACCAGCATTCCCATGTCGGGCATGCGCGGCTGTTGCGCGCCGCCTGTGGTATTGCCGACCAGCGTCAGGCGTTTCGCGCCTTGCTCGAGCAGCGCCTTGATCAGATTGAATGGCGTCCCGGGCATCGCGAAACCGCCGAAAGCGATGGTGCTGCCGTCGGGGATATCGGCCACCGCCTCCCGGAACCCGCCTAGGACTTTCGATTTCGGGGGCATCGTCTCCTCGCTCCGTGTTTACGGGCGATCAATGGGCACGGACCCGGAGGTGTCAAGCCGCTCGGTTCAGCCACCGGGCTCAGGACGCCTCGCGTAACGGCATGAGATGCGACAGGAACAGCTCGGCGCAGGCGCGCCAGGAGTAACGCTCGGCGTGCGCGCGGCATGCCGTTCGGTCCGCGTGCAAAGCGTCCAGCGCGGCCTGGCGCAGGTCGGTGTTGATGGCGCCGACGCAACCCACCGCGCCTCCCAGAACGTCCTTGGGGCCTGTCACCGGGAAGGCCGCGACAGGCGTGCCGCACGCCAGCGACTCCAGGATTACGAGGCCAAACGTGTCGGTCAGGCTGGGGAACACGAACACGTCGGAGCCGGCATAAGCACGCGCCAGAGCTTCTCCGAACCGAGGTCCGGTGAACGTGACGACAGGATACTCCCTGCGTAACGATGCGAGTTGCGGGCCGCCGCCGACAACGACCTTGGATCCAGGCAGCTCGAGATCGAGGAAAGCGCCGATATTCTTCTCGACCGCCACCCGGCCCACGTAAGTGAAGATCGGCCGCGGCAGCTCCCAGTTTTCCCGCGGTTCCGGCTTGAACAGGCTGAGATCCACACCGCGCGACCAGGGGCGGACGTGGCTGAAACCTCGGGAGGTCAGTTCGTCCTGCAACGAGCGGGTCGCCACCATGGTGCCGGCACCGGCGTCATGAAAGCGGCGCATCCAGGCGTAAACCGGCCGCACCGGGATGCGAGTCCTCGCGTGCAGATATTCGGCGAACCTGGTATGGAAAGCTGTCGTGAAACGAAATCCGGTACGCAACGCCCACCGTCGCGCGGCCTGGCCTAGCGGCCCCTCGGTCGCGATATGCAATGCATCGGGCTCAAAGTCTTTGATCATCCGGACCAGCGTGCGCCGTGGCAGAATCGACAGCGCGATGTCCGGATAGGTCGGACACGGAACGGTACAAAACCGATCCGGACCGATCACGTCGACGACATGGCCCATGGCTTTAAGTTCGCAGACCACGGTGGTCATTGTGCGCACGACGCCGTTGACCTGTGGATGCCAGGCGTCGGAGACGATCAGGATGCGGTGCGAAGGGGCATCAGGCAGCATCTGAGCGAGATCCGGGAAAGGGATCAGATCAGGCAGCTTGCGCGATCCGGGTCTGACGTGGTGTGAAAAACGACAGACGGTTCAGCGCGGCCCAGTCGATGAGCTCCATACGGCCGTCGTGGTGCTCGACGAGGGCGGTGCAGCTTTCGACCCAATCACCGTCGTTCATGTACATGATGCCGTCGACCTCGCGCATTTCGGCATGGTGGATGTGGCCGCAGACGACGCCGTCGAAACCGCGCCGGCGCGCTTCCGCCGCCAGAGCGGATTCGAAACGATCGATCGCTTTCACCGCTTCCTTCACCTGGCGCTTCAACCAGGCGGACAGCGACCAGTATGGCAAACCGAGGCTGCGGCGCGCGGCGTTGAACCAGCGGTTGACGACCAACGCGGTCGTGTAAGCCCAATCGCCAAGCAGCGCGAGGAACCTGGCATAGCGGACGACATTATCGAACTCGTCGCCGTGGATGATCAGGAGCCGCTTGCCGTCGGCGGTGAGATGCTCGGCTTCCTTGCACAGCCGGATGCCACTGATGTCCACACCCATCGGCAGCCACGAGCGAAAAATTTCATCGTGGTTACCGGGGATATAAGTTACCTTGGTACCACCGTGAGCCTGACGTAGAATCTGCCGCAGCACGTCGTCGTGGTGCTCGTCCCAGTACCACGATTTCCGCAACCGCCAACCGTCGATGATGTCACCTACGAGGAACAGATTTTGCGCGCTGGTCCGCCGAAGAAAATCGGCGAGAAAATCGCCGCGGCATCCCCTCGTCCCTAAATGGGTGTCAGAGATGAAGATAGTCCGATATTCAGCGCGAGCGCCGAATCCGGGCACGGAGAGGAGGGGCGCGTTCATTACGAGCAGCACATAACGGCAAGCCCGCGCCGCGTCAGTGAAGATTCGATGACGAGCCGTTAAATCCACAGGAAGTGGTAAAGTCATGGATATGTCATCAATACGTCACCAGACTGTCGTCCGCCGATGGCAACGACACAGGCTGGTTTAACCGTCGCTTGGATTCGCATCCACCTTTGCGAAAGGCCGCCTTTGGATGGTCATCGTCTTTAATCCGGTCGCTGGGCGGCGCCGCGCGCATTTGCTCTGGCGCGTGCTGGATGTGTTGGTGGCGAACGGTGTGCGGCTGGAACTCGCCGAAACCTGCCGTGCCGGGCATGCGGAGTCATTGGCGCTTGAAGCGGTGAAGCGCGGCGAGCCGATGGTTGTCGCCGCCGGCGGTGACGGCACGATCGCCGAGGTCGCGAATGGTCTCATGGGCACTGGCGCTCGGCTTGGAGTGATTCCCTTAGGCACCGCGAATGTGCTGGCGCACGAACTCGGGTTGCCTTTCTCACCCAAAGCGGTCGCGGCGGCGCTTGCTTTCGGGCGCACAACGACTCTGTGGCCGGGCATTGCGTCGTCGGCCCAGGGTGACCGGCTGTTCGTGCAGATGTTGGGAGTGGGGTTCGATGCGCATGTGGTGAAACGCGTGTCGTTTCCGATGAAAAAGCTCTTTGGTAAGGGCGCTTATGTGCTGCGGTCGATGTCAGAGGTGACGCGATATTCCTATCCGCTGATCCGCGTGCGGCTGGACGAGGTCGAAACGCGAGCGTCGAGCGTCATCGTGTCGAAAGGCCGGCTTTATGGGGGTAGCTTTCGGCTGGCATCCGACGCGATTCCGGGAGAGCCTGGCTTCACGGTGGTGTTGTTCGACCGCACCGGCCCGGGTGCGGCGTTGATGTATGGCGCGGCTTTGCCACTGAATTTACTGGGGCATGCACCCGGTGTACGGCGGATACGGGCGAACAGGGTCGACTTTTTCGGTAACGAACCGGTGCCCGCGCAGGCCGATGGCGATCCGGCCGGTTGCGGCGTGGTTTCAGTCACCAATGCCGCGGCACCCATTCAGGTGGTGGTGGGTTAGTCGCCGCGACCGGCTGACCGGCGACTTCTGCAATACATCCGTAATAAAGTTAATGACAAAACCGCCCTCCTCGTGAGGAGGCAGCGCGGATGAGGAAGTTCCTGGTTGCCCTCGGGGCCATGACGCTGGCCGTCGTTGTCGCGGCGGGCATCGGCGTGGGAATACTGATCTACAAGGGCAAAAGCCTCGACCGCGAGAGTAAGGCATATGTCGACAGCGCCGTGCCCGCCATTGTCACGGTATGGAGCAAGGATGCGTTGCTTGATCGGGCGACACCCGAGTTGCGCGCCAACGCCAGGCCCGAAGACCTGAGATCGTTGTTCGATTGGGCTTCCCGGCTCGGTCCCTTCGTGGCGTACGAGGGCGCGACCGGCGACTCGAACATGTCGTTCATGCCGGGAGGCAACAGCACTGTTTCGGCGCGTTACGCGGCGAAGGTCAGGTTCCGAGACGGCACGGCGACGATCCGCATCGTGTTGCTGAAGCGAGACGGAAACTGGCTGATCAACAGTTTCCACATCGAGCCGAAACTGACCGGCAACGCCACCAGCGGCGCATGACGCCGTTTCGCTACCGTCATGGCCCGTGGTCCCACGTCATCCCCCGGCTTGTCCGGGGGACCTATCGCGGCACTGTGCGGCGATTGACGGAAGGCCGGTGGCCGGCCATGACGTTAAGTCCCGAATTACCCCGACGCGAGCGCCTGATCCAGATCCGCGATCAGGTCCTCTGCCGTCTCCAGCCCGATCGACAGCCGGATGACATCCGCGCCTGCGCCGGCGGCCAGCCGCTGTTCGTCCGTCAACTGCCGGTGCGTGGTGGA
Organism: Acetobacteraceae bacterium; assembly: GCA_050012615.1. Classification (GTDB taxonomy): domain Bacteria; phylum Pseudomonadota; class Alphaproteobacteria; order Acetobacterales; family Acetobacteraceae; genus Rhodopila. The sequence goes on from JBEKGV010000036.1 coordinate 4,486, forward strand.
GGCCGGATGCAAAATCAAACTGCGGGTGTCGCCGATGTTCGCCAAATGCGAGAACAGGCCGACACTTTCCACAAGTTTCACGCCGGCATCGAATCCGCCCTTGATACCGAAGGTGAACACCGAACCCGCTCCCTTCGGCATGTATTTCCGGGCCAACGACCGATACGGACTCGACTCAAGGCCGGCATAGGAGACCCACGCGACCTTCGGGTGCCCGGCCAGAAACTCAGCGACCTTCTGTGCGTTCTCGCAGTGCCGTTCCATCCTGACATGCAACGTTTCGGTCCCAGTAATGGTCAGGAACGCATTCATCGGCGCCATCGCCGGTCCAAAGTCGCGCAGCGCCACCGCCCGCGCCTTCGTGGTGAACGCGAAATCCCCAAAGTTCTCGTAAAAGCGCAACCCGTGATAGGCTGGTTCCGGCTCCGTCAGCGACGGGAATTTGCCACTGGCAGCCCAATCGAATTTGCCGGACTCGACCACCATGCCGCCCATGGAGTTGCCGTGTCCGCCAAGAAACTTCGTGGTCGAGTGAGTAACGAGATCGGCGCCCCACTCGAACGGGCGGCAAAGGAATGGTGTCGCCAGCGTATTATCCACAACCAGCGGAATTCCAACCGAATGAGCGATTTCGGCGATCGCGGCGATATCGACGACAACGCCGCCAGGGTTGGCCAGACTCTCCACGAAGATCGCCTTGCATTTCGGAGTCAGCGCCCGCCGGAAATTCTCCGGGTCCAGCGGATCGACGAAATGGCAGTGCCAGCCCAGCTTCCGGAAGCTCAACCCGAACTGGGTCAGCGAGCCGCCATACAGCGCGCGGGAGGCCAGGAACTCGTCGCCCGGCTCCAGCATCGTCGCGAACACCAGGAACTGCGCGGCGTGGCCCGACGCGGCGGCGACGGCGGCGCGTCCTCCCTCCAGGCTGGCGATGCGTTCTTCCAGTACCGAAACGGTCGGATTGTTCAGGCGCGAGTAAATGTAGCCGAAATTGTGCAGGTTGAATAACGAGGCCGCGTGATCGACGTCGTCAAAAACGTAAGCCGTGGTCTGATATATCGGCGTGGACCGCGCGCCGGTCGTGGGGTCGGGCGACGCCCCGGCGTGAATCGCACGAGTTTCGAAACCGTAAGTGACGTTCGCCGCGGGTAATGGGCGCGGCTTGCTCCGCCGGTCCGTCGGCGGCTCGGGTGCGCGGTTGCGGATAATGCCGGAGTTGACACCGCTCCACGACAACTCGCCGCCCAAGCGGCCGAATTCGATTTTTGGACAGCGGTTCATCACGACTTCAATGCCGGCTGCCTCGGCTTTCTCCGCTGCCGCGTCGTTACGAACGCCCAACTGCATCCAGACCACCTTGGCGCCGATCGCGATGGCATCGTCGACGACCGGGCCGACCTGATCGGAGGAGCGGAACACATCCACCATGTCGACCTTATCGGGAATGTCGCGCAGTGATGCATAGATTTTCTCGCCCAGTTGTTCCTTGCCGGCGGTGCCGGGGTTGACCGGGATGACGCGATAGCCTTTGCCTTGCAGATACTTCATTACGAAGTAGCTCGGCCGGTTCCAGTTGGAGCTGGCGCCGACCATGGCGATCGTGCGCACCGTCGACAAAATGCGGCGAAGCTTCGCGTCGGTGTAGGGAATGGGATCAAGCGCGGACATCACTCGCTCCTGTAAGCCAGGGGATTGAGCTATCCCTCGAGACACGGGATGGCAACGGGGCGGCAGGTTGCATTGACGTGCCGGAGGTCGGACAAGCGCGAACCCCGGCGCTTCGATGGAGGACCAAATGGACCGCCCTCGCGTGTATCTCGCTGGGCCTATGGTCTTCCTGCCCGATCCCGGCAGCATGTTCGCGCGCATGAAGGCGATCTGCGACAGCCACGGGCTGATCGGGGTCTCGCCGCTCGACAATCAGACCGGGTTGGAGGGACTGCCGCCTGGACCTGACCTCATGGAGCGCATCGTCCGTGCCGATATCGCACTGATGCGATCGGTGGACGCCGGGGTGTTTTGTCTCGACGGCTTTCGCCGCGGGCCTGAGATGGACCCTGGTACGGCGTTCGAAGTTGGCTACATGCATGCACTGAATAAGCCGCTGGCGGGGTGGACGTCCGACCCTCGCCCGTACCCTCGCAAAGTGAAGGACTATTTCTCCGAAGTGTTCGCTGCGGCTCTGACCGACGCCCGGCCCGGCGCGACCGGCGGCACGTCGGGGCTCACGCGCGACCCCGACGGGATGCTCGTCCACTCCGAGGGTTGCGTACAAAACGCGATGGTTCACATAAGCATCGAGTTGGCCGGTGGTATCGTCGCGGCAGACCCGGACTGGGAGCACGCATTCGCTACTGCCGTGCAACGGCTCGCCGAATTGATTGTCCTATCGGCGCAGCCAGCCTACCCGTCATTACCGGGCATGACCCGGTAATCTGTCGCGGCACTGTGCGGCGATTGATGGCCGGCTCGGCGGCCGGCCATGACGTGGTTGACGACTGTGCCGGCCATCCAACCATTTGGACGTCTGGCATAAGTCGGAAGTTATGCCACCACCCCTACCGCGCCTGCTGGATCGCCGACAAGATCCAATGCCCGCCTCGGGCACGCACGAATGTCCAGACTTCCGTCACCAGCACCCGCTCGGCCGGACTGCCGTCGATGACCCGGCCGGCGCCGTCGCGCGTCACATCGATCATCGAGAACCGCATCGCCACCGTCGCGAACTCTCGTCCGGCCTCCGCCCACGACTGGGCCAGATCGCCGGATTCCAGACGAACATCGGTGACGGTGTTGGTGACGCCCCGGCTCGCCAGGTCGGAGAGCTGATCAGAGAAATAGCCGACCATCTCGGGCGTCGACATGGCCCGCAAAGCGTTCAGGTCACGCGCGCTCCAAGCCGCCTGGCTCGCTTTCAGCAATTGCTCGAATTCCTGGAAATCCGCCGGAGCGATCGCGACCGGCGGCGGACCGCCCGGCCTGCCACCAAACGCCGAACCTCCCGTCATCCCACCCATCATCCCGCCGGGAGCCCCGCCTCGTCCGTACAGCCCGGGTCCACCCGCGAGCGCCGGAAATCCGCCGCCCATGAACCTCCGCCACACGAAGCGGACGAGCATCGCGATCAGGGCCATCTGCAGCAGGAAACCGAGGAACCCGCCAAAGCCCAGGCCGTGGCCAAAGAAACCGCCGCCGAACAGCAATCCGCCGATCCCGGCGCCAATCAACCCGCCCAACAATCCGGACATGAACGGCGACCGCGATTGGCCAAAACCTCCCATGCCGTAACCTGGCCCTGGGGACCTCGGCGTCAACGTGCTCTGCATCGGCGAGACGAAGCCGGGCGCCGTGTTCGTGGATGGCGGCGCGGAAAAGGTCATGCTGCCGCGGCTGCCCATGGACCCGCCGCTCCCGAGCCGGGCATCGGCGACGGCCGGGGCGAGCGCCAGAAAAACCACCGCCACGGCGGCCAGAAGACGTGAACCTCGACGAGACATTGGGTTTGTCACTTTGTTAATGAAACCAAACGTGAATCTGGTGTAGCGGCCGCTTCCCCGCAAGGGGGCCCTTACCCACCATGTCAGGTCCCCGACGCGGCATTTCGGTCATCATCGACCTCCCGCTAACGCATCCCAACATAAGCACTCGCCGCGGCCAGCCTCATAGCGCACGCTGTCATATTCGCCGGTGGGAGATCGGCAGGGTAGATTTCGATCGTGAATGCGAACCGTGTCATGTCTCTCTCTGGATTTCTGGCTTCTCCCCAAATGAATCCCGCCGTGCCGCACATTTTGGCCGCGCCAATTGCCACCACGTTAGCTTCCGCGTGTGCGTCGGCGGCCGATTTCATCTCCGAGAAGCCAGAAAGCCAGAGGATCGTCGACCCACCACTGGCAAGCCCCAAACCCGCGAAGGTATGGCGTCTGTGGGCCCGATCACCACGCCACCAAATGACCCAGGCGGGCGCGGCCTGGCACTCAGTTAATTTGAAAGGTGACGCGGGCAATCTCGCCGTCGGTCAAGCGGAAGAACGCGTCCTGTGGTGCTTCAAGGTGAAATGCCTCGACAGGGGCCAAACCGACGTAAAGAGCCTGAAGAACGTGCCCGGAAATGCCATGGGATACGACGATACGCGAGACTGCAAGATGATTGGCGATGCGGCGCAAGGCGCGATCCCTATCTCCATGAGATCGGGATCAACGATGATAGACTTCTCGATCGCAACGACGTCAGCGATGATCATGGCGGTTTGCAAAGCACGGCCCAGAGGACTCGAGAATATCACCGCATCTTGTGGGTGAATTGACGCTGCAAGTGCCTCTCCCGCGCGTCGTGATTGCATGCGGCCCAGATCGGTAAGCGGAGAGTCGACATGACCATGGTGGCGTTGTTCCAGATTGAACCTGGTTTGCCCATGACGAACGAGGTAAATCATCGGCCGCCCCACTTCTGTGACCGACTGAATCTGGGTAACATCGATCATGCTGTCGACGTAAGCCGGACCCCGGTGAACCTGGATCGCGCTTCTGTCAGAGCCTCACCGTAGGCCACTCGGTGCCGCGGCGGAACACAAGGTCATTGGTGGGCGTCAGATCGGCGAACAGTTCGGTCAAATGGCCGGCGGCGGTGATCTCATGCGCCCGCCATCGTCAAACCCTCAACCCGCACGGTCGGTGAATCGGTGCCGCGGCGGAACACGAGGTCATTCGCCGGGGTCAGGTTGGCGAACATCTCGATCGCATGGCCCGCCACGGTGATTTCCGCCACCGGTTCGGCCAGCTTGCCGTCGCGAATCAGAAAACCCGATGCGCCGCGGCTGTAGTCCCCGGTGACGCCGTTCACGCCGCCGCCCATCATCTCCGTGATGTAAAGCCCCAACTTGATGTCGGCCATCAGCTCCTCCGGCGTCATCGTTCCGGCGGCGAGCCACAGATTGGTGGCCGACGGCGACGGCGGCCCGCTCGTGCCGCGCGCGGCATGGCCCGTCGAGACCATCCCCAACTGCCGCGCCGAGCGGCTGTCGAGCAGCCAGGTCGTCAGCACCCCATCCTCGATCAGAGCCCGCGCTTTGGTCGGCGTGCCCTCGCCGTCGAACACGCGGGAACGGGGGCCGCGCACGCGGCGCGGATCGTCGTGAATGTAGATGCCGGAGGCGAAGATTTTCTGCCCCAGTTTCTCCTTCAGGAAGCTGGTGCCGCGCGCCACCGAGGCGCCGTTGATCGCACCCATCAGCGACCCGATGAGCGACGTCGCTACCCTCGGATCGTAGACGACCGGCAGCTTCGCGGTTTTCGGCCGGATCGGATTGAGGCGGGCCAGAGTCCGCTTCGCGGCACTTCGCCCGATCGCCGCCGCGTCGTCCAGGTCCGCCAGCCAGACCTTGGAATCGTAGTCGTAGTCGCGCTGCATTCCCGTCCCCTCGCCCGCCAGCGCCGTCGCGCTGACCGAATGGCTGGTGCCGGTACGGTGTCCCGCGAAGCCCGCCGAGGTAAAGAGATAAATTTCGCCCCGGCTGAACCCGGCATCGGCGCCTTCGGTGTTGGTAATGCCCGGCACGGCGAGGACCGCGTCTTCAGCAGCGGCGGCGCGGGCGACGAGATCCTCGGCCGACGGCTCCACCGGGTCCGTCATATCCAGGTCCTGGGTATCCGGCGGCGCGGCCGTCTCGGCCAGGCCCGTATAGGGGTCCTCGGGCACGACCTTGGCCATGGCCACGGCACGTTCGGCGAGCGAGGCGAAGCCGGCCGGATCGATGGAGGTGGCGGAGACGATTGCAGCCTTCTTGCCGATAAACACCCGCAAGCCAAGGTCCTGACCTTCCGACCGTTCGACATGCTCGGTCTTGCCCAAACGGCGAGCGACCGAAAGCGACGTGCCGGCGACGAGGACAGCGTCGGCGGCATCCGCTCCGGCGGCGCGGGCATGCGCGATCAGGTCGGACAGGCGGTCCAGGTGGTTCATCTTGCGGAGGTCTCCTGGCGAGGGGAACGGTCGGCCGGACCGATGAGCGAGGTAGGTGGGGGCACCGGGCCGGAAAGCAACATCATACCGGCGGACCGCCGCCGGATGGAATGACCCCGGCTCGCCTCAAGGAACGACCGTCACCCCGCCGTCTCCTTCCAGGTGAAAACAAACGTGGTGCCCCGCGCGGGTGGCGCGCTCTCGACCCAGATGCGGCCGCCGTGATTCTCGATGCGCTTCTTGACGATCGCCAGCCCAATGCCGCTCGATTCGAGCTCGTCACGGCTGGCCAGCGTCTGGAAGATCATGAAAATCCGCTCGTGGAACCGCGGCGCGATGCCGGGCCCGTCGTCGCCGACGCGGAATTCCGCCACCCCGTCCTCCAATCGCATGGAGACGGTGACGCGGCCCATGGCTCGATCGTGATGCTTCAGTCCGTTGGCGATCAAATTCTCCAGCACCACGCGCAGCGGCACGCGATGGCCACGGATCGCCGGCAGCTTCCCCTCGCACGAAATGGCGAAGCCGGGCCGCGGCGCCAGAGAAGCGGCGATATCGGACACCATCGCGTTGACGTCTATCTCCTCGGCATCGTCGCTGGTACGCCCGACGCGAGAGTAAGCCAGCAGCCCATCCAGCAAGCCCTGCAACCTCGCCACCCGGCCACGCAAAAGTCTGAGGTTTTCGGACGTATCCGGGCTCGCGGTCGCGGCGATATCTTCTTCGATCCACTCGGCCAAATGAGAGATCGCCCGCAGCGGCGCCTTCAGATCGTGCGACGCCACATAGGCGAACGATTCGAGATCGGCATTGGACCGTTCCAGTTCTCGCCGCTGCTGCTCCTTCTCCTGTTCGATCAGCCGTCGCGGGGTGATGTCCACGATGGTCGAGAGAACGATGTCGCCCTCTTCGGTGGCGATCCGGTTAAGCCCGACTTCAACCGGAAATTCAGTGCCATCACGGTGCAACCCGAACAGATCCCGCCCCGTACCCATTGGTCTGGGCTTCCTGCTCGCGAAGAACGACGCTCGCATGATCGGGTGGCGCGCGCGAAAGCGCTCGGGCACCAGCATCTCTATCGACTGGCCCATGAGTTCCGCGCGCGCGTAGCCAAACGAGCGCTCGGTCTGGCCGTTGACCATTTCGATCTCGCCATGAGCGTTGCTCATCACCATCGCGTTCGGCGCTGACTCGACAAACAGCCGCAGGCGTTCCTCCAATCGCTCGCGTTTGGCCCGCTCCTCGACCTCGCGCAACGATCGTTGAACGCAGGATACGAGCCGGCCGATCCGGTCCTTCAGGATAAAGTCGGTCGCGCCCATCTTGAGCGCCTCTGTCGCGCGGTCTTCGCCGATATAGCCGGAGACGAGGATGAACGGCAACCAGGACGACCTCTCACGGACCAGTTCAAGCGCCCGCATGCCGTCGAACGACGGCAGCATATAGTCGGAGATCACGAAATCCGGATCGAATGTCTCGAGTTGCTCCAGAAACGCTTCTTCCGTTTCCACCCGGCTTGTGCTGAAATTCATTCCCCCTTGCCGCAACTCACGCTCGAGCAGATCCGCGTCTCGCGCCGAATCTTCAAGCATCAGGATCCGAAGGGCGCGTTTCATGCGGCGTGGCAATCCTTCTGGTTGGCGGCGTCGGTTCATTCTTTGTTCTGTCATTGGACCGAACGAGCCTGACGATTTCAAGACCGCCGATTTTCGGCAGATTGAGGTCCATCAGTACCACCGCCGGGTGGTCCGCCGGGTCACGATCGGCGAATGCTCCGGTGCAAAAAAGATAGTCGAGCGCCTCGGCGCCGTCGCGTGTCACGACGACCTCGTTGGTGATCCCGCTCTTCCGCAACGCCCGCAGCGTGAGTGCCTCGTCCTTCGGATTGTCCTCGACGAGCAATATGATCCCTGGAGTCATGCGGCCTCATCAAGTGTGAAATAGAAGATCGCGCCACGGTCCACTTCGCCCTCAGCCCAAATCCGGCCGCCGTGACGGCCGACGATCCGTTCCACGATCGCGAGTCCGATGCCGGTGCCTTCGAATTCACTGGCCGTGTGCAGACGCTGAAACACCGCGAACAACTTTCCGGCGTAGGCCATGTTGAAGCCCGCCCCATTGTCGCGCACGAAATACACCGTCCGTGCCCCGTCCGGCCGCTCGCCAAGTTCGATGCGCGGGTGCGCGCATTTGCCGGTAAACTTCCAGGCGTTGGTGAGAAGATTCTCCAGCACGGCCGTGAGCAGCCCAGTATCGCCAACCGCCATGAGCTCGGAGGGCACCACGAACTCGACCGGCCGGTCCGGTTGATCTCTCCGCAGGCGAGCGACCACGGTTCGGGCGATGGCGGCGAGATCCATCTGGGAGCGGCGAATTTCCGCCCGGCTCACCCGCGACAGCGAGAGCAGGTCGTCGATGAGCCGCGCCATCTGCTGCGCCGACTCGCGCACATATCCGAGATAGGTCTTGCCGTCCTCCGGCAGGCTTTCCGCACAATCCTCGACCAGCGCCTGACTGAAACCGTCGATGCTCCGGAGCGGCGCCCGCAGGTCATGCGCGACCGAGTAGCTGAACGCCTCCAGTTCGCGATTCGCCGCCTCGGTGGCGGCCTTGGCATGACGCAGGGCTTCTTCCGCCCGCGCCCGTTCGGCGATCTCGTTGCGCAGTTCGATGTTGACCCGATCCGCCTTTTTCTTCTCGACGTCGAAGTCTTCGAGGATGTTGATGATGGCACTTTCAATGCCGTTGAGACCCGCCTTTTCCTCTACGAAGTCTTCCAGGATGTTGAGTACCGCGCGTCCGATCGCATCCAGACGGATGCGTTCACTCGCGAAGTCGTCAAGAATGTTGAGCATCGCGCTGGAATAGCTTCGCGCGTCCACCAACGCGGTGTCGCTCAGGTCCCGCATGGGCGC
>JBEKGV010000036.1:13366-14847 GCA_050012615.1 Acetobacteraceae bacterium
GGCGCTAAATTAAGGTCGGTGTGGCCCACTTTTCTCGTCATGGCCGGGCTCGATCCCATGGGCGCTAAATTAGGGTCGGGGCATCCCACTTGTCTCGTCATGGCCGTCCCCCGACTTGATCGGGGGATTGACCCGGCCATCTGGCGAGGCACGTGCGGCGATTGATGGCCGGGTCAAGCCCGGCCATGACGCGTGGATTGGAGTGCTCGCCCTTTAAGTTGGCGCCGATGGCGCTTGACGACCGTGCCGAAACGTCTGCCATTTGAACCGCCGCTATCACTCCGCGGCGCTTTGAGAGAGCTGCCTCTTCAATTCCGCTATTTCCTTTTTGAGTTCGATCATCTTCAGTTCGCGCCCGACCGTCAGCTTTTTGAACCGCTCGAGTTCCGCCAACCGTTCGAGTTCTTTATTCCGCTGCTCGGCGATCTCGGCCTCGGCGCGCTTCTGCGCGGTCACGTCCCGTGCGGCCGCGAAGACGCCGAGCACATTGCCGCGAGCGTCCCTGTAAACCGACGCATTGTAGAGGACATCGGTAAGCCGCCCATCCTCATGACAAATCGTCAGCGGATAGTCGGTCACCGACCCCTGGGCGAACACCTGCTGATAGCCCTCGCGAGCCTGCTCCGGCACGGTGAAGTAATTGGAAAAATCGGTGCCGACCAGCTTCTCGCGCAGCACACCCGTGACCTTGATCGTCGCCTCGTTCACGTCGGTGATCTTGCCTTCGGGGCTGATCGTCACCAGCGGATCGAGGCTCGCTTCCAGCAAGCTCCGCGCGTACTGCGAGGCCGTCTTCTGCACGGTCACGTCCCGGATGGTCGCCCCGACCGTCAGCCCCTGCGGGCTTTCGATCGGACTAAGCCCGATCTCGATCGAAAATTCGCTCCCGTCTTTGCGAGCGCCCCAGAGATCGAGACCGGCGCCCATCGGACGCAGCAGCGGTTCATTAAAGAACTTCGACCGATGTCCGGAGTGTGCGCCGCGGAACCGGGCCGGAATGAGAATCTCGACCGGAAAGCCCAGAAGCTCATCGCGCCGATAGCCGAACAGCCGCTCGGTCTGGTGGTTGACCAGCAGGATTGTCCCGTCCCGGCTGGCCAAAACCATCGCGTCCGGAGCCGCCTCGACGAAGGTTCTGAACCGCTGCTCCGCCCCGCGGCTTTCGGTGACGTCACGAGCGGCGGCGAACACGCCGAGCACGTTGCCGTGGCCGTCCTTGTGAACAGACCCGTTGTAGAGAACGTCCGTGAGCCGGCCGTCTCGGTGGCGGATCGTCAGCTTGCGATCGGTGACGAAGCCCCTGGCCAGGATCGACCGGTAACCGGCCAATGCCTCCTCCGGCTCGGTGAAGTAATCGGAGAAATCGGTCCCGATCAGCTCGTCCCGCGGGACGCCCGTGACCCTGATCGTGGCTTCGTTGACGTTGGTGATCTTGCCCCCGGGGCCGCCAGGGCCGATCGTCACCAGCGGGTCCAGGCTCG
>JBEKGV010000037.1:0-11783 GCA_050012615.1 Acetobacteraceae bacterium
CGGACATGTGCGCATATCGAGCGATTCGGCGGGACGTTCTCGCGCGGCTCGGCATGCGGGAGATGACCTATGGCTGGAACCTCGAAATGCAGATGAAATGCGCGCGAATGGGACTGCGGATCCTGGAGCTGCCGATGCCATATCGGGTGCGGCGCGGCGGCACGTCGAAAGTCGCCGGTTCATTTCGCGGCACACTGCGTGCGGCCACACGGATCGTGCGCACGTTCGCCCGCGTCGCGACGGCGGGTTAGCGTCCTGGCGGACTCGGAAGAGAAATGATTAAGCTCGATAATGATCCCACGCGGTGTTCCGGCCCTGGACGAAGCCAAACATGCGATGCGCGCCCGCGCGACGGCGGCGCGCGAGGGATGCGACCCGATCGCGGCGGGGAAGGCATTGACCGGACTCGTGCTCCGCGATTGTCCACCTCCTCCGGGTGCGATTGTGTCCGGCTTCTGGCCGCTGGACGGAGAGATCGACGTCCGGCCGTTACTGTCCGCGCTGCACGCCGCCGGCCACGAAACTGTTCTGCCGGTGACGCCGAAACGTGGCCTGCCGCTGACATTCCGCGTCTGGCGGCCCGGAGATACGATGGTGGCGGAACGTTTCGGCACGATGCGCCCGACCGGCGAGGAGCGGACACCCGATTTTCTGCTCGTGCCGCTGCTGGCTTTTGACAGGCACGGCGGCAGGCTTGGCTACGGCGCCGGATACTACGACCGCACGTTGCCGCTGCTTCCTTCTCGCTTTGCCTTGGGGTGCGCCTTCGCGGCCCAGGAGGTGTCTGAGGTACCAACCGGGCCGAGCGACGTGCGGCTGGACGCGGTTGCCACGGACCAAGAGGTCATCCGCTGCTTGTAGCCCTGATCCTGGAGATGCTCCTCGACACCGCGCTGGCCGTACTCTTGGTGGCCGTATCGGGCTTCATCTTCGGTGGAGGACCCGAAGGAGCGAATGGCGAGACGACGGCGGTGCTGTTCTGGTGCTGCGCGTTCGTGGGGTGCTTCGCGGCCGCGATCGCCGGATTTGTTCCGCGGGCACGCGGGTGGGCCTGGTTGGGCGTGCTGATCGCCTTTATTCCGCGGATCGTCGCCGCGTTCTTCTTCGTGGTATGATCGACGTGGTTCAGGTCGTGCCCGTGCCAACGTATGCGTGCCGAATAGCCGCCACCAGGTGACCTTTCGCATCACCTGGAGTTCCAAATTGGACACCATGATTTCCTCCCCGGGTTTGTGCCGCCCTGGAGAGAAAGTCGATTGGACCGGAGGGCGGAAATCACAAGAGACGCAGCGGCACTCTGGCTGTCCACTTGAATTGGTGATGGGAAAAGAATATGGTCAACATGTATGACCAGTCACGGGATCTGACCGGTGCCCGACACCCAGACCATCAGTGCTTCGGAATTCAAGGCACGCTGCCTGGAAATCCTTGACCGCCTCGCAGATCGCACGCTGGAGCGTGTGACCATCACCAAACGCGGCCGGGTCGTCGGTGTGCTCTTGCCACCAGAAAACCAGCCCGACGCGGTACGTCACCTCCACGGCTTCATGCGCGGGTCGGTTGCAATCCCTCCCGACGTCGATCTGACAGAACCGGTCGCTCATGAGGCGTTTGGCGCCGACAGCGGAATCGTCCATGAGTGATCGGCCTGGCAATGAACAACCTGAAGCAGTGCTACTGGATACCTGCGCGGTCATCTGGCTCGCGAACGGTGAGCCATTGGTCGCGGAAGCCGTGGCAGCGATCGTGCACGCGGGTTTGCACAATGGTGTCTTCATCTCACCTATCTCGGCCTGGGAAATCGGTATGCTGAGCAAAGCCAGGCGCGGCCACGCCGGTGTCGTGCGGTTCATGCCCGATCCCAGGACGTGGTTCGCGAGGTTCATGGCCGGCCCGGGAATTCGTGATGCGCCGTTCAACCCAGATATCGCGATCGCCTCGTCCTGGCTGCCCGGTGAGGTGCATGGCGATCCGGCCGATCGATTGATCATCGCCACGGCACGGCACCTGAGTCTGCCGATCGTGACGAGAGACCGCAAAATCATCGCATACGCCGAAGCCGGCGAGGTCGCGGCGATCCTGTGTTGACGATGACCCTTCAAGCCCCCCTGCCAAGACGCGGCCAACCGCGTTAACTGTCGCCCCATGCGCATTCTCTTCATGGGCGATGTCGTCGGCCGCACCGGACGCGACACACTGGGCCAGCAACTCCCTCGCCTTCGCCAGGCGCTGAAAATCGACCTCGCAATCGTCAACGCGGAAAACGCCTCGCACGGCTTCGGCCTGGGCCCGGACATGGCCGAGGCTTTGTTCGCCGCCGGTGCCGATGTGATCACCCTCGGCAATCATGCATGGGATCGCAAGGAGATCATTCCGTATATCGCGCAACACCCGCGGCTGATCCGAGCGCTGAACTATCCACCGGAGACGCCGGGCGGTGGATTTGCCGTAATCGAGGTCCCCGGCGGGCGTCGCGTATTGGTGCTGCAGGCGATGGGGCGGCTGTACATGGACCCGCTGGACTGCCCGTTCCGCACCACCGCCGATTTGCTGTCCCGTTATCGCCTCGGCACCACCGTGCAGGCGATCGTCGCGGACATACACGCCGAGGCAACCTCAGAGAAAATGGCTTACGCTCACGTCTTCGACGGCCAGATGTCCTGCGTGATCGGAACACATACGCATTGCCCCTCGGCCGACGCACAGGTGTTGCCGGGCGGCACGGCATTTCAGTCGGATGCCGGAATGTGTGGCGACTATGACAGCGTCATCGGCATGAGCAAGGACAACGCCGCCCTTCGTTTCTGGCGCAAAATGCCCGGCGAGCGATTGGGCCCGGCGGAGGGTGAGGCCACCTTGTGCGGCGTGTTCGTGGAAACGGACGACGCCACGGGCCTCGCGCGGCGGATCGAGCCGGTGCGTGTCGGAGGGCGGTTGGCACAGGCGATGCCGGTGGCATAGCCAAAGCGGGTACGGACCGAATATCGACATCGAACCAGGACCCGGAACCGGCTCAGCCGGTCACTGCAACGCCAGGCGCCGATCGAGTTCGGCGGCCGAATCGCGCACCACACGGGTCACCGAAAGCCGCAGTTCCTCCACCGCCTGACCGAGAGCGACGGTGTTGTCCCGCACAGCCGCGGCGTGGCGGCCAGTATCTACCGCTTCGCCTGAGACATCGTTGGTACGGCTGGTCATTTCATTCGCCGCGGCGGCGGTCTCGATCACATTGCGAGCGATATCCGACGTCGCGACACCTTGGCGCTCCACCGCGGCGGCGATCGAACTGGCGATGGCGTTGATTTCGGTGATGGTCTGCTCGATCCGCGCCACGGCGGCGACCGAAGCGCCCGTCGCCGAACGCACCTGATTGATGTGACGGCCGATTTCCTCGGTGGAGCGAGCGGTCTGCGTGGCCAGCGCTTTGACCTCCGAAGCGACCACGGCGAAGCCCTTGCCGGCGTCGCCGGCACGTGCCGCCTCGATCGTCGCGTTGAGCGCCAGCAGGTTGGTCTTCGCGGCGATTTCGGCAATCATTTCCGCGACCGCACCGATGCGTTCGACCTCATGGTTGAGCGCTTCGATCGTGGTCCGGGCCTCGGTCCCCGCCGTCACCGCCTGGCTTGCGACAGCGGTGGATTGATCCACCTGCGCGCCGATCTCGCGAACGGATGTCGCGAGTTGCTCGGCCGCCCCGGAGACCGTTTGCACGTTCGCGAGCGCGCGAGCGGCGGCAGTGGCCGCGTCCTGCGCCGATGCACCGGTTCGGGTGGCCGATGCGCTCATGGCACCAGCCGTGGTCGCCATGTTCGCGGTACGGGCCTCGAGCTGTCGCAGCGCGTTGCTGGTCTCGGCCTCGATCGTGCTTGCCATGCCGGCGAGTGCCGCATGCTTGGCCACCTCACCTTGCTGACGCACCGTCTCCTGCTCGTTGGCGAGGAACTTTTCGCGAACCATGTGATCTCTGAAAACCGCGACCGCCCGAGCCATCTCGCCCAATTCGTCGTGCCGGTCGGAACCCTCGACAGGGGCGTCGAGATCCCCGGCGCCAAGCGCCCCCATGCGCGCCTTGAGGCCGTTCAGGGGCCTGACGATACTATGGGCGACCACCCACGCGATCCCGATCGAGACGAGCATCAGACCGCCGATCACCTCCGCCACCGTCACAGCCAATCCCTGGAAGGTCGTGTCGATATCCGTCATGTACTCCGCGGTGCCGATCATCAGATGCCAGGGCGCGAAATCGCGGACATATGCAACCTTCTCAAGGGCCCTCTTGCCGTCGCCCCGAGGCGAGTCGTAGCGCAGTGTTCCCTCGCCCCGCACCTTGGCGATGTCGATCATCTTTTCCGAGAACGGCAGGCCATTCGCGTCGAGGCGGCCTCGCACGGTTTTGCCGATCAGCGCCTTGTTGCCCGCGTTGGCGAGACAAAGCGCGGTCTCCGTGTCGTAAATGAAGACATAGTTCTTGTGGCCCTCGAACCAGATCGCGCCCGCCATGCGAAGAAATCGCGCCTTCGCTTCATCAGCCGTCATCGCGCCAGACGCGACCTCCTGCTGAAGGCTATCCGCCATGCTCCAGGCCCCATCGACCATCGCATGTGCCTTTTCGGTTCGCTCGGTCATGAGTTCGGCACGGCCGAGCAGAAGAACGATGACCGCGACGACCGCCATGGAGAGTGCGCTGACGGCGGTCATGACGCCAAGCCTGATGGCGATCGACTGGAGCCCGAATATGCGTCCCCCGAATAAGCTTCCCATGTCTGGTCCTTGCCGAGCATCGTGGCGTGGCGGGAGTGCGGTCCACGTTTCCCCGCGGCAGTTAGTCGAAACTCGTTAACAAAGTGATAGTGGCGCGGCTCAGGCCGCGAAGGGCCGTGTCAAACGCTCCATTGTCGCGCCCACGGCCATCCCGCCGACGTTGTCCAACACGAACGTCAGGTGCGGATCGCCTCCATCATTCCCTGCACAGGGCAACGCGGCGGCGACTTCAGGCCGCGTGCTGACCCGCCAGGCGCCGAACCAATTCGCGCACTTCGACCACCAAACGGCGTTGGCGGCGGCGAGGAACCTCGCCTTCGCCTCATCGTCGGTCATCGCGCCGGTTTCCGCGGCATGGTGAAAACTGTCCGCCATGTTCCAGACGATATCGACGATCGCATGTCCCTTTTCGACCCGTTCGGCCGAGAGTTCGGTCCGGGCTATCGTCAGGACGGTGGCGGCAACGAGCACCATGGACACCATGCCGACCGCTGCCAAGACAGCGAGTTTGGCTGCGATCGACCCGTAGGCGAACGATTTCAGCAGGTTCGTCATGTCCTGATCTTTCGTGACACGCCCCAGGGCGCGGCCGATGTGAGGTTCACATTTCGGCCTGCCGTTTAATCGAAAGTTATGAACGAAGTACTAACGGCGACCTGGCTCCCCGCGCGGAGGCATCAGGAACACGCCATGACACTCCCCTTCGCATCGGCTTCGGGCTAATACGGCGCCCTCCATCCGCAACCGACGAAGAGACCATGGCCGGCCATTCCCATTTCAAGAACATGATGCACCGCAAAGGCGCGCAGGACGCCAAACGCGCCCGTCAGTTCGCGCGGCTGATCCGCGAGATCACGGTGGCGGCCGGCCAGGGACTGCCCGACCCCGCGTTCAACCCTAGGCTGCGCGCTGCTGTCGCGGCCGCCCGTCAGTCCAACATGACCCGGGACACGATCGAACGTGCGATCAAGAAAGCCGCCGGCGAGGGCGGAACCGACAACTACCAGGAGGTCCGCTACGAGGGGTATGGGCCAGCCGGCGTCGCCGTGATCGTGGAAGCACTGACCGATAACCGCAATCGCACCGCCGGCGAGGTCCGCTCGGCATTCGCCAAAAACGGCGGCGTGCTCGGCGAGACCAACTCGGTCAGTTTCATGTTCAATCGCATGGGCGCGATTCGCTACCCATCTTCTGCCGCGTCGGAGGACGCGATGCTCGAGGCCGCGATCGAGGCCGGTGCGGAAAATGTGGAAACCGACGATGACGGCCACGATGTCACGTGCGCCATCGAGGATTTTTTCGCTGTGCGGGATGCGCTGGAGGCGAAGTTCGGCGCCCCCGAAAGCGCACGGCTGGAATGGCGGCCGACCACCTCAGTGGAACTCGACGAGGAGAAGGCGGCCGGTTTGCTGAAGTTGCTCGATGTGCTGGAGGACAGCGACGACGTCCAGAACGTCTACGCCAATTTCGATATCCCGGAGGCGGTCATGAACCGCCTGTCGGCGTAGGCGGTTCCACCACCGGGGATCAGCCTCCGGCCGCCGGTTCTGTCGGACCGGTGGTTGGTCCTCTGGTCAGGTGGAAGTTAAATGGGCGGATACCGATAAAAGATCTGCTCGGCACCCTCGGAGTTGCGGCTATTCGCGACGACAAGCGACTCCAGGGCAGCTTTCAGCAAACCTCCAACGCCAATCCGTCCTGTTGGTTTCACGGAGGCCTTGTTCGGCAGCGATGAGGGTTCGAGGGCGAGAGAGTCGGACATTTTGTTGGTCCTTAACCGGGTTCTTGTTCGCACACGCAACATGGGACCGGCCGGGACACAGTAAAATCAGAGATTCCGCAACTGAGCACCGCGTAAAACGCATGGTCGCCTTCGAAGTGTTGCGGCACCGGCATGCCTGAGGTCGACGCCGCGCGGGTCAGCCCTCGTCCGGACGGCCAACACCGTGGAGCCAGAGCGGGATGGAGGGCTCCAACGGGTGGAGATGCTCATCGATCGTCGCGTGCAGTGCGGCGAGAGCCTGCCGTTTCTCATAGGATGTACCGGTGAACGGATAGCCCGCCCGGCGCAGCGGATTAAGCAGTGCTCGCTCAAGAAATGAGTGGATGTGCTGCTCAGTCCCGCCGCGGGTCGGCAGCAGTCCTTTGATGCCCAGTGCGCGAACCAGCAAGTGGGCGAAGTCCCGTCGCCCCTCGGATGGCGCGGCGTCCGCCGCGATCCTGACAATGTCGTCGAGGGACAGAGGATCGGATGGCGTGATGGCGAGCGCCTGGATACCGCGATCAATCAGCATGGCCAGCGCTGGGCGCGCGCCGGCAGTGGCGGCGTTGAGTGTGCGAACAATTTCGGCGCACGCCGCCTCAACGTCCATCAATCCGCTCCACAAGCCGGCACGCGAAGTGAAGCGATCCGAACGAGCCTGGCAGCACCATATGCGGATGATGCCAGGCCATCACAGCCTGGGCAAGCCAGGCTCTCATCTTGACCGCCGAATACCTCCAGGGTCAGGGTTTGCCAGGAATCACTGACGAGACCTTCATTTTCCATTCCAGAACACCGAGCTCCATGCTGTGACCCAGAACATCTACGATCACCCGGAATTCTTCGCAGGCTACAGCTGCCTCGGCCGCTCGAGAGAGGGTCTCGATGGTGCGGCCGAGTGGCCCGTTCTGCGGGCCATGCTGCCAGACCTTCGCGATCTCTCGGTCGTCGATCTCGGCTGCGGGTTCGGTTGGTTCTGTGTCTGGGCGCGGGCACATGGGGCGGCGCGGGTTCTCGGTCTGGATGTGTCCGAGAACATGCTGGCGCGCGCCCAGGCGGCGACGTCTGACCCGGCGATCAGTTACGCGAGGGCGGATCTGGAGCGATTCGACCTGCCGGCGGCGGCGTTTGACCTCGCGTATAGTTCGCTGGCGTTCCACTACATCGAGAACCTCGATCGCTTGTTCGACACCGTGCGAGGCGCACTGACGCCCGGCGGCCGCCTCGTGTTCTCGGTCGAGCACCCGATCTACACCGCGCCCACGCATCCCGGTTGGATCACCGACTCTGAGGGGCATAAGACCTGGCCGGTCGACAGCTATCTGGTCGAGGGCCCGCGTCGAACGGACTGGTTCACCAAGGGCGTGATCAAGCAGCACCGCACCGTGGGGCATTATTTGAACGCGCTGGTCCGACACGGTTTCGCGATTTCGCGCGTCGAGGAATGGGGTCCGGACGACGCGCAAATCGTGGCACGGCCCGAACTGGCGGATGAACGCCACCGCCCGCCGTTTCTTTTGGTGAGTGCGACGCGGGCGGACTGACGGGCGCGCCGTTACACGCCCAGTCCGCGCTCGTGCGCTTCCCCCGCGGCGAAAAGTGGGACGCGGGGGCATTCTTAGGGAAGGATTAGGCTTTCACCCGTAATTCGACCGCCATCCGCCGAGGCACGATCTCTTGACAAATGTATACACAAAAGCATACCTACCCGGAATTCGCAAATCATGGAATTTGACGGCTTCGACTGGGACAAGGGTAATCACGGCAAGTGCCAACAGCATGGCGTTCCGATCGCGGAGATAGAACAGGTGTTCGACCGGCCGGTGGTGATCCTGCCCGACAAGGAGAACCACGTGGGCGAAACGCGCTATCGAGCCATCGGAACGACCTCGGAAGACCGAGCGATATTCGTAGTGTTCACATTGCGAAAGCGCGCTGGCTCATTGCTTCTACGGCCGATCAGTGCGCGATATATGCACAAGCGAGAGATGGAAAGTTATGAAAAGAACTATCCCCACATTTAAGACCGACAAGGAAGCCGAGGACTTTGTCGCGGAAGCGGACTTGACGGATTACGATCTTTCCGGCGGTCACGTCGTTCGATTCGAGTTGCGGCCAAAAGACAAGACCATCAGTCTTCGTTTACCCGAGCCGTTGCTGAACGCCGTGCGTCAACAGGCGGAGAAAGCGGGCATGCCGTATCAGCGGTATATCCGCATGGCGCTGGAAAAGGCCATCGAGGGCACCGCGCAACGGTAAAACCCGGTCAGTGGGGCGACAGTCCTTGAGCATTGGCTCTTACGTAATCGCACCTGACTGCTATCCTCCGCCTCCCAAACCGGAGGACCAGCGCCATGCCCGTTGTCGAAACCGAACGCCACGGACAGATCCTCGTCATCCGGATGAACCGGCCGGAGCGGCTCAACGCGCTCGGCCACGAGATGCGCACGCTGCTCGCGGAAGCCTGGACCTCCTTCCGCCACAGCGACGAATTGGAGGTCGCGATTTTCACCGGCACCGGCCGCGGCTTTTGCGCCGGTGAGGACATGCAAGAGTCGCTCAAAGACGGTGCCCCCGGGGGACGCCGCCCGGACATCGAGGACCCGTTCATGTCCGGCGCCCTGGAAAAACCCGTCATCGCCGCCGTCAACGGCTTCGCCATGGGTGGCGGCTTCATGCTGGTGGAACGCACCGATCTCCGCCTCGCAGTGCGCGGCGCGGTGTTCGAAGTTTCGGAAGCGAAACGCTGGCTGCTTGGCGGCTACAACCACGGCCACATCGCCAACGTGCCGTATCCGATCGCGATGGAGATGGCGCTCGGCTTTCGTTTCACCGCCGAACGTTTCTACGACATCGGCTTCCTGAACCGCCTCACCGAACCGGACGACCTGATGCCGGAGGCGATGAAAATGGCGGAACATCTGCTGACGCTGCCTCCGGCGTCTCGCGTCAACACCGTGCAGATGATGCGACGGATGCGGCCGTCGCCGGGCCCGGACATGGTGCGCCTCGCCGCCGCGCTGCACGAGCACGGCGCCAAGAGCGACCTGATGGAATCACGCGCCGCCTTCGCCGAGAAGCGCAAGCCGCGGTTCAAGGGCTGGGACGACCCACAGGACCGCTACCGGACGCCCACGCTCGATACGCTGAAGGACTGACAGACGGCCTTACCGGACGACGACGTCCTCCCAGAACCCAAAACGGTCGCGCACAGCTTCCATTTTCGGTTGCGGCGACTCATACGACCAGGCGTTGCGGACGTGCCGCGCGCCATCGACCACCACGTCGTAGAACTGCACACCGTGTGGGCATTCCAGATCGTGCGGTGTCCTGGGCGACTTCTCCAGCCATTCCAGCCGCACCGACACGGGAGGAAAATACTCGTAGCCACCCACCGACACGATGTCGTCGCTGGTGGCGACCTCATGACCTTTCAGGACTGCCTTCATTGCCTGCTCCTCCAGGAAAAGGGTGCCAGGCGCGCGCGGCGCCTCGCGGGCCCCGATTGGTACTGCCGTCTGGAGGAGGCGGCAAGGCCGGGGTCGCGCCTGTCACCCGTACATGCGCCGCCCGCCGACCAGGCCGAATATTGGAACTCCCGAATCGGTTTCGCATTGTGCTTTCATGCCCCCGGTTCAAAAGGGCACCGTCATGCACATCGCCAGCGCCTTGACCCTGGTCAGGCGCGCGCCGGCTCAATCGGAGGCTCCCGGGGCAGCGCCGTTTCAGACGCGGGAACCCACCCGGACAGTCGTCCAGACGACCGGCATCTGGACGCGCAAAGCGCTGCCCGGTGGGATTTTGCTGACAGTTCTGATCCTGCTCGGCGCGCTGTTGCCGATGGTTTTCTGATACCGGTGGTTTTCTAACGGGCGCCTACTGATATCGATCGCCGTGCAAATCGGAGCGCAGGACTGTGCCGGGCGGACTGGTTTCACGCGCCTGGTCGTAATGGATCTGGTGGCGCGTCCGATAAGCGACCGTCGCCCGGTCCACGAACGCCATGCGAACGCCGGCATCCCGTAGCAGACGCCACAGAAGCTGATCGGTTTCCGCCGCCGCTTCCTGGCCCTGCAAAACCCAGGCGATCAGATGCCGGAACGCCGGCCGGAACACCAGAAGGCAGCTGGTGTCGATATAATTCGTTCCATCCACCGTGGGACATTTCATCATCGGCGTGCCGTCCAACCGATGCAGCATCCGCGCCGAAGCCACCGCGTCCAACTGAGTATTCGCCGCGAGCGCCGACAGTGACCCCAAATGATCCGGATAATACCAATTGTCCGCGTCGAGGAACGCGATCGCATCGGCATCCTGCGTGATCGCGTTATAACATCCGATCAGCCGCGGTGTGTTGCCGTAATCCCGATAGTTCCGCCGCAGCACGACGTGCGTGCCCTGGAAGTCCGGAATTGGCGCCGGCGCCGACCCGTCACAAACCAGAATATGCCGTGCCTCGATCGTCTGCGACCTGACGCTCGCGTGAGCCTGCACCAGCCACTCGATGCTCTCCTGATAGTAGGGTGTCACCACGCAGATCTTCATCGAGACCATCACTTTCCACTATGCGACAAACAATATGCCGGGGGCTTATACCAGCCGCCTGGCGCAACGGGGACTGGATTCGCATATGATCAGGCTTCTTGGCCTGGATCCCGGGTTGAGGTTCACCGGCTGGGGGGTGATCGACGTCGACGGCAACCGCCTGCGCCACATTGGCGACGGTGTCATCGCCACCGACAGCGCCGAACCGGTGCCGGAGCGGTTGAAAACCTTGCACGATGCGCTGATGGCGCTGCTCGACCGGCTCCGCCCGGACGAGGCGGCGGTCGAGGAGACCTATGTCAACCGCAACGGCGCCGCGACACTGAAGCTAGGTTATGCCCGCGGCGTGGCCTTGTTGACGCCGGCGCTGGCAGGCGTTCCGGTGACCGAATATGGCGCCAAGTCGGTCAAGAAATCGGTGGTCGGGACGGGTGGGGCCGACAAGGACCAGGTGGAGATGATGGTCCGGCGGTTGCTTCCAGGCGCACTGATCCGCCGGGCGGATGCGGCGGACGCGCTGGCCGTCGCCATCTGTCACGCGCATCACCGGGCGTCGAAACTCGCCTGGGCCAGCAGCGTTGCCTCGTAGGCGGCTGGACCCGAGAGTACGTTTTGACAGAGGTTGGCGCCCAGACGGCGCTCCCGCCGGGATGCTAACTTAATATAATGGCCCCTTTTGGCGGCTGATCGGTAGGGTCTGGCACCGCAGGGCTCT
>JBEKGV010000038.1:0-11701 GCA_050012615.1 Acetobacteraceae bacterium
TTTGCCCGGCCGGACCAAGTACCGGCCGGGCATATCCTTACATTTCAGACATAATGACCCGATCGGACCGGCGCGATATGACACGGCTTTTGTCATTGTCTCGCCGAATGCCATACCGAGTCTTAGCGATGCCATCCCCATCCACCCCACACAACCGGGCCTGGCGCGTAATACGCGTGGCGCTCAGGGACGATCACGCAGCCGCCGAGAAGCGTGGCGAGGCAAAGCACGGCGATCGGAATGAAACGGTGAACCAGACGTGACATGGAGATATCTCCTTTCCCGGTGAATCTCGAAAGCGAATCTGGTGTTCGTTCAGGGCGAATTGATGGTGTGAACAATGCCAATCCGTGGCCGAATGTATCGAAGCGTGGCTGGCCAAGGAATCATCGTCCCGGGTACTAGCCGCGAAGCGGACAGGCTGGCTGATGGCGCGAATTGTGATTTAGACAAGGGGTATTAAATTCTGATCGGTCACTGCTGTCCTCTCGACGCCATGGCCGGGCCTGACCTCATAGCCGTTAAAGTCGGGGCATTCCACTTTTCAGGTCATGGACGGGCTTGACCTGGCCATCTGGCGAGGCACGTGCGGCGATTGATGGCCGGGAGATCCCCCGATCGAGTCGGGGGAGGCCATGACGGGTAAGGCCCTCGCTTCAGTTCCGGGCTTGACCCCGGCTACGCTCCGGGACACAGGCTCTGGTGCCGTCGACACCGGGCCGACTTTAACGATGGCGACGGACGCAAACAGGAGGGCACCATGAAAATCGCGCGCATCGAGACATTCCTGTTTGATCCAGGCCTCGCGAAGAACCTTCTGTTTTGCCGCGTGGAAACGGAGTCCGGCGTGCATGGCTGGGGCGAAGCCTATGTCACGCCGGGCAAAGAACAGGTGATCGAGCATTTGTTGCAGGTCATGGCGAAATACATGATCGGCCGCAGCGCATATTCCATCCGCCACAGCGCGCAGGTGATCTTCGACGATTTCGCGATGCGGCGTGCGTCGCTGGATTTGCTGTCGGCCTGGAGCGCGATCGAATTGGCCATGTGGGACATCGTCGCCAAAGCCGCCGGCCTGCCGCTGTACAATTTGCTTGGCGGCGCTTCGCGGGAACGGGTGAAGGTTTACGCGAATGGCTGGTCATCCGGCACCGAATCAATCGAGGCCAATCTCGAACGCGCGCTGAAGGTCAAGGAAGCCGGCTACACCGCGTTGAAATGGGATCCGTTTCCCGGTCCGTGGCGCAGCTTCATCCATCGCGAGGACGAGGATCACGTCGTTCGTTACGTCCGCCGCATGCGGGAAACGCTTGGGCCCGACTTTGGCTTGCTGGTGGAGGTGCATCGCCGCCTGGCGCCGATGCACGCGATCCGGATTGGCCGGCGTCTCGCGGAGTTCGATATCGGTTGGTACGAGGAACCGTGCCTATGCGACAACATCGAACTCGTCGCCGAGGTCCGCCGCGCGATGCCCGGCGTACCGATCGTGACGGGAGAAGCGATTTACTCGAAGGAGGCATTCGCGCAGGCACTGGCGGCGCGGGCGGCCGATATCATCAATCCAGATATCTGCAACTGCGGAGGGCTTAGTGCGATGCTGGATATCGCGGCCATGGCTCAGCCGCACGCGGTGGCGATGGCGCCGCATAATTATAATTCCACGCTGGTCGGCCTGGCGGCGACCGTGCAGTTGTCGGCGTTGATCCCGAATTTCTGGCTCGCCGAGTGTTTTATCAACCTCAAGCCGGCGTGCGACGAAATCGCGGTCCAGCCGCTGGTCGTCAAAGATAGTTTTGTCGAGCTGCCAACGACGCCGGGGCACGGGATCGATATCGACGTGGCGAAGTTACGTGCGAAACCGTATCGAGACATGGGCACGCGCGCTGGGAAGTCGTTGCGGAGTTATACCGAGGAGTTTCCGCGCAAACACTATCAGGTCGCGGCGACCCGCACCGGATATTAGACCGCAAATGTCCGACGCTCTGCCAGCCGAGTTCGTACTGATCGCGAAATATTTTCGCCCGCTCGCCGGACCCGGGGCCCTGGACCTGCGCGACGACGTGGCGCTTCTCACGCCGCCGGCCGGCCGCGACCTGGTGCTGACGGCGGACGCGATGGTCGCGGGAGTGCACGTCCTCGCCGACGACCCGCCGGACCTCGTCGGCCGCAAGCTGCTGCGCGTCAATCTGTCCGACCTCGCCGCCAAGGGAGCGACGCCGCTTGGCTATCTGATCACCGTCTCCACACCGCGCGACACGCCGGAGGCCTGGTTCGCCGGGTTCGCCAATGGTCTGGCCCAGGATCAGAGGGAGTTCGAAGTGGGGCTGTTGGGGGGCGATACGACGTCGACGCCTGGCCCGATTTCGTTATCGCTGACGATCGTCGGGCATGTGGCGTCGGGGATGGCGGTACGACGGTCAGGCGCCTCCGATGGCGACGGCATTTGGGTCACCGGTACCATTGGCGACGGTGCCCTGGGCCTCGCGGTGGCCACCGGGACGTTGAGCGATCCCACCGGCTTTCTTCTCGACCGCTACCGCTTGCCGCGACCGCGGATCGGGCTGGCGATTGGCGGTGTCGCCAGCGCCGGCATGGACGTCTCCGACGGCCTCGTCCAGGACCTGGGCCATATCTGCCGCGCCAGCTCTCTGGGGGCTGTGATTGATGCCGCCCTGGTCCCTCTATCGACCCAATCGCGGGCGGCGGGTGAGGCGTGGCTGGAGACGTGCCTGACGGGCGGAGATGATTACGAGTTGCTGCTGGCTGTGCCTCCGGCGCGCGAGGCGGCGCTCCATGCAGCGGCGGCGGCGTGCAGGGTGCCGGTGACTCGCATCGGCGTCTTCCATTCCGGACCGCCTCACGTCATGGTACGAGCGGCGAACGGAGAACCCCTTGCTCTGACAAAAGGGGGCTGGAGCCATTTTTAGCAGGGAGTTGGCACACGGTGGTTCAGCCGTCGCGTGCGAGGAACGATTGAACAAGACTGCCTGAGGTACGTCCAACCGATGAACAAGAATGTATGGCTGCTGTTCGCCTGTCAGGCGTTGATGAACGCCGTGATGTCAGGGCAGACGATCATGGCCTCGCTGGTTGGCTACAAACTGGTCGGCACGACCGGGCTGAACACGCTGCCGATGGCGATCCAGCAAATCGGCGTGATGTGCGCCTCGATCCCGGCGGGGATCGTCTTCGCCAGATGGGGCCGGAAGGCTGGGTTCTGGATGGGCGGTGGCATCGCGATTTGCGGCAGCATGACGTTTGCCCTCGGACTCTACACCGACAATTTTCCGCTTTATGTGTTCGGCGCGTTTCCCGCTGGGATCGGGCACGGCATCTCGCAACATTTGCGCTTCGCCGCCGCCGAGGTCGCCGCGCCCGAGGCTCGGCCGCGGGCCATTTCGCTGGTGTTGGCGGGTGGCGTGGTGGCGGCGATCGTCGGGCCGGAAATGGTCAAGCGGACTTACGATTTCATTCCCGCTCACCCGTTCCTGGCAACGTATCTGTATCTGCCGCTGTTGCCGATCCTGACCGTCATGCTGCTGTCGTTCGCCGCTCTGCCGCCGGCCCCGGCGCGGACGAGCGTTCCGGTCTCGTTCCGAACGATCATCGCCCGTCCGACGTTTCTGACCGCGGTGACGGCGTCGCTGGTGGGCTACGGCACGATGAATCTCGTGATGGCATCGACACCGTTGCAGATGATGCTGTGCGGGTTCGGCGTGCCGGCGAGCGCCGACGTCATTCGAGCCCACTCGCTGGCGATGTTCTTGCCAGGGTTTTTCACCGGGCGGCTGATCCAGAAGTTCGGCGTGCATCGGATCATCGCGGCGGGCGGCGTGCTGACGTTGGGCTGCGTCGCGGTGAACCTGGAGTTCGCACCGTATTTCGCGACGTTCCTGGTGGCGCTGGCTCTGCTCGGGGTGGGCTGGAATTTTATGTTCGTCGGAGGCTCGACGATGCTGACGACGGCTTACGATGCGACCGAGCGGGTGCGCGTGCAGGGGCTGCACGACTTTATCGTGTTCGCGAGCGTGGCGTGCACGGCGGTATCCTCGGGAGCGATCCATATGAAGGCGGGGTGGGAGGTGTTGAATTTGACGTTGGTGCCGCCGGTGTTGATTGCAATGATGGTTATTGCCTGGCACTGGACGGCGCGGAGGCGGAAACTCATGGTCGTCGCGGAATGAAAAGAGTGTCCGCGGTGGACCAGTTTCAGCAGACTGATCCTATGAAAAGCGAAAGCACTATCCGCCGCCGCGCCAAAAAGGTTCAGCTAAGGCTGGTTCGCCTGCGTGGCGCGCACCGATATCCTATCGTCCTGCTGAACGAGCGGAACATCGTCGTGTTCGAATGCGCGGAACTGGTGGATGCCAATGATTACATCGAAGCGCGACTTCGAGAAGCGTAGGCCTCACTGTTCGGCCACGAACGAGCAGAAGGACCCGGTATAGGAGCCGGGTTGTTTATATAGATCGAACTCGCATCAGGTTGGGCGGTTCGTTACGGTAGTAGCCAGTCAATCGCGACGCCTGTTTTCTTCTTCACCCACTCCTTGAACTTGAAATTGGTTCCACCGGTGGTGATCGCCCTGGAGGCGGTGGCGTGGCATTTCATGGCGAAGGGGCGGACGGGGCGATGGTGGCGTGAACGCGGCGCAAGCACAGCGCGCCAGCGACCGATTTACCTTCCGCCGTCGCCCATGATCATGCGCATGATCCGTTCCGTGTTTTCGGTCAGCGTGACCGACAATGCGGTGAGCCCGGCGTCAAGGGCGTCGAACCGCTTCTCATGCCGCGTCAATTGTTGCTGGACCTGACCGAACTCGCGGGCAACCTCGGTCGCGAGGTCACGGACGGATTGCTCCACCACCCCAAGGCGGGCCTCGATCCCCGCCGAGACGGGCGGGCATCGCACCGGCGAGGTGATCAAGCTGCAGGCGTTGTAACCGTAGCTCGCGCTCGATCCCCTGCAGGTTGCCTGACCGCAGCGTCAGATCCACGCTGTCGCTCATGGCGAGACCAGGCGGCGAGGCAATTGGAAGTGTTTCAATAGGAACGTGGCCATGGATGTTGGAGTTTACCGCGTTTCATATATTCGAAGCCACAACTTTCGAAAGCGGCGGCAACCAACCGGCAATGTGGCGCTTGGAGGAACCTGTGTACGGAACCCGGGTGGCAATGGCGTCAAAACTCGCGTGGCCAGCGCTGCCGCCCATGTAACACTGCTACAATTTCAATCGGGATTTCCCCAGGAGCGAACCCACGCCACAACAGCTTCATGAGGTACCAACTGGCCGGCATTCGCCTCCTTGATCCCCTCATCGATCGCTGCCAACTGCCACTCCTGCACGGCCACGAAATCACGCACCGCCTGTTCGATGACCCACGACTTTGGACGATCCAGCGCGGCCGCAATGGCGGCAACCTGATCGCTGAGGGTAGCCTCAAGTCGGATACTCACTGGCGCCGTCTTGGTCATTCTGGGCCCTTCGTCATTTCACCGATACGCTATACTACAATGTAGTTCTCATCAATGATTCGGTCGAAGCGCCCTCGACCTTCAACTTTTGTTCCCCAGAACGTTCCCGCCTCAACGACGATGGCCGCCGCAGCGTTCGCCGCCTCGCGCAACCCCGCATTCTGGGACACTGTGCTGATCTGCTAACAGCCCTCGTTACGCCGCCAGAGCGTGCACCTGGGCCTCGATCTCGGCGCCATAGCGGGCCTCGGCCATTCCGAGGTCGTATGCGGTCTGCAATCCAAGCCAGAATTGCGGGCTGGTACGGAAGCACTTCGCCAGCCGCAACGCGAGGTCGGAGGTCACCGGCTCCTGGTCTGCGATGATCGGCTCCAGCCGGCCAGGGGTCACGCCGAGCGCGGCCGCCAGGCCAGGCGTGTCGAGGCAAAGCGGCTCCATATACTCCTCGCGGAGGACACGGCCGGGATGCATCTGCTTACTGTTGCGCGCCATTGACGAACCCAGGGATGGTTATGATGCAACGCAACATGGGCATGGCGTGTGGCAAGACTGTGGCGAGATGTGTCCAATTGTGAGGTTTTATGCCTGTGCCGCTAGCCGCTTTCGAATGAGGTAACGCTGGCGACCTTGCAGGACCAGTTGCCCGTGCTGATTGTGCACGGTCGACGTAAATCCCACCACGCCGGTCGTGCGGTTTGGGGTCAGTTCGTCGATCTCCAATGCCGGATAGATCGTGTCGCCGGCATGAACCGGCTTCAGGAAGCGGCTAGATTGTTCGATAAATCCGGCCAGCGAGTCCTCGACCATATAGGGGAACAATCCGGCCCCGGGCGCGGTTTGGATCAGCGACTGGAACCCATGGGCGAGCAGCCCAGGAATGCCGCGCGCTTTGCAGTATTCGACATCGTAGTGCACGGGATGATTGTCCCCGCTCGCCGCCTGAAACGCCGAAAACACCCCTTCCGTCATCGTTCTACTGGGCAGCACGAATCGCTCGCCAATGACAAAATCCTCGAACCAGCGCTGATCTTGGATCATTCGGTGCAGGGAGGGATCGAAGTCGCTCATACCGCCCCCGACAGATGCAGCGCGGCGATTTCGGACGCGGAGTAGCCAAGTTCGCCAAGTACCTGATCGGTGTGCTGGCCGATCGAGGGCACGTCGCCCATCACGGCTTCAAAATCCCCGAATTCGAACGGTGGCAGCAGCGCGCGTACCGGGCCGTTCTCGGTCTGGATTTCACGCCATTTGTCACGCGCGGAGAATTGTTCGTGGTTCCATGTCGCCAACGGATCGTTCAGGCGGCCATTGGCGATGCCGTGCCGTTCCAGCAGATCCGCGACCTCGGCCGATGTCAGGAAGCTGAAGAAGTTTTCTATCAGTGCGGTCAGTTCGTCGCGGTTCTCGCGCCGGGCGTGTGGCGTGGCGAAACGCGGATCGGTGGCGACATCCGGGCGACGCAGCACGTCTGTGCAGAACGTCACCCATTCGCGTTCGTTCTGTAACCCGAATATGATCGAGCCATCCTTGGTCCGATGCGAGCCGTACGGCGCGATCGCCGGATGCCGGGTGGGAGAGCGCGGCGGCGGCGTGCCGGCATAGGCATGCCGCAGCATCGGATAGGTCATCCATTCTCCTAACGCATCGATCATGGCGACTTTGACGTTGGCACCCTCGCCGGTGCGGGCTCGGCGCAGCAACGCGGCTGTGATGCCGGTCAACGCGTACATTCCCGTGGCGATGTCGGCGATGGATATTCCGACCCGCGACGGTTCCTCGGGCGAGCCGGTGACGCTGATCAGACCGGACTCGGCCTGTATCAGAAGGTCGTAGGCTTTCTTTCGCACCATCGGTCCGGACTCGCCGTAACCGGAGATGTCGCAAACCACGAGTTTCGGATGCGCCGGTTTGAGAGCTTCGTAACCAACGCCCAATCGGGCGGCGGCGCCAGGGGCGAGGTTTTGCAGGAGGACGTCGGCGCCGGCGAGCAACCGCATCAGAATTTCACGCCCAGAGTCGGTCTTCACATCCAGCGTCACGCTGCGCTTGCCGCGGTTGAGCCAAATGAAGTGGCTGCAAATTCCGTTGACGTAGTTGTCGTAGTCGCGAGCGAAGTCGCCACTGCCGGGCCGTTCGATCTTGATCACATCGGCGCCAAGATCGGCGAGGTGACGACTGCACAGAGGCGCCGCGACGGCGTGCTCCAGCGCGACGACACGCATGCCTTCAAGAGGTCGCATCCGGTCCGTTCCTCCGTTTCCCGCGCTCAGCGGATCCCCGCGCGCATAAAACTCTGCACGAATTGCCGCTGAAACAACAGGAACGCAAGCAGCAGCGGCGCGCTGGTCATCAGCGTCGCGGCCGTGACGATCGACCAATCGATGCCCTGGTCGGTCGTGGCGAACACCGAAAGCCCGACGGTCAGCGGACGCGTCGTGACCGAATTCGTGATGATCAGCGGCCAAAGAAAGTTGTTCCAGTGGTAGCTGACCAGCACGAGGCCGTAAGCGATATAGGTTGGTTTCGCCAACGGCACGTAGACGCGCCACAGGCGGGCCAACAAGCTGCAGCCCTCCATCCTGGCCGCGTCGTCCAATTGTTGCGGGACGGTCATGAAGGTCTGCCGCAGCAGGAAAATACCGAACGCCGAGCCGAGGTAAGGCAGCGCGATCGCGAGGATGGTGTCGACCAGATGCAATTGCACCAGGGTCCGGTAGTTTTCCACCAACAGCACGTCCGGCATGATCATGAGTTGCAACAGCACGACGGCGAATAGCAGATCGCGGCCGGGAAAGATCATCCGGGCGAACGCGAACGCCGCCAGCGTGCACAGCACGAATTGAGCCGCCAGGATCAGCGTCACCAGCAGCACGGTGTTCAGCAGATAGCGTGCGAACGGCGCGGCCTGCCAGGCCGCCACGAAATTGTCCAACGTCAGAGGCGCGAACAGATCGAACCGCGTGGCATAAGCCGCCGGATGAAACGCGGTCCATACCGCGTAGAGCAGCGGCAGCAGCCACAATATGCCAAGCATCCAGGCGCCCGCCGTCTCGAGGATCCGGTCGAACCGATGTTGATCGGCAACCATCATCGGTAGTGCACTCGCCGGCCCAATACGCCGAACTGCAGCCAGGCGGTCAGCGCCAGAATGGCCAGCAGCACGATGGTCAGCGCCGCGGCGGTGGCGGTATCCCAGAAGCGGAAGCCGGTTTCGTAGATATAATACAGCAGCAGAGTCGTCGCGTTGTCGGGGCCGCCTCGGGTCATCACGACGATGTGATCGATCACCCGGAAGGCGTTGATCACCGCGTTGACGAGCACGAACAGCGATGTCGGCATCAGCAGCGGAATGGTGACCCGGCGAAAGAAATTCCAGCGTGAGGAACCCTCCAGCGCCGCGGCTTCGCGCAGGTCCGGCGGCATGGTCTGCAACGCGGCCAGGTAGAAGATCATGAAGAACCCGGCCTCCTTCCACACCGCGACGGCGATCATCGAGGGCAGAGCCGTGGATGCGTCGCCCAACCAATTGTGCCGGCCGCCGCCGAACAAACCCAGGATGCGGTCGAACAATCCGTAGTCGGGCGTGTAGAAGAACATCCAGATGTTGGCGACCGCGATCATCGGCAGCATCGTCGGCAGGAAATACGCCAGCCGCAGGAAGGACCGGCCAGGCAAAGCGCCGTTCACCGCGAGCGCCATCAGCAACGCGAGCACGATCGAGGCCGGAATGGTGACCGCGGCATAAATCGCGTTGTTCCAAAGTGCCTGCCAGAACACCGTGTCGTCGAGCAGCGCGGTATAATTCTCCAGGCCGGCGAACTGCGCGGGATGACCTCCGCGGGGCGTGGTGAAGAGGCTGTCCCACAGAGTCGCGATCGCCGGCCAGTGAGTGAACAGGACCAACAAAATCACCGCGGGCAGGAGCAACAGGTAGGCCTGGACCGTCTCGCGGCGTAAATGCCATGCTGGCGGATCTCGGCGTTGGTTTGTACCGATCATGGCCGTTTCGACCGCGCTGTCCGCCCCCGACATCGTGTCCGGTTCCCCTTCTCATGCCGTAGCCGGCAACCCGTGACGCATTATAGTGGGTAACCGCTTCTCACGACACACCACCAGACGGAGGCATCGAGCATGACCGACGCCATCGCCAGGCGCTTCCTGCGATTCGCCGAGACGGAAGCCAAGGGCCACTCGCCACTTTACGAAACGCTGGCGCGGGGCGTGGCTTCGGATGATGACGTCCTGGGATTTCTCGCCGATCTGCCGCCGGCGAAACAGCAGCCTAATTTGCTGCTTGCCGCCGTGCGCTTCGTGTGCGGCACGCAGACCACATGGCAAGACTTTCGAGCGGCGTTGCTCGGTCGGCGGAATGACATTCGCGCGGAGATGATGAGGCGCGGCACTCAGACCAACGAGCCGGCGCGCTGTGCCGTCCTGCTGCCCTTTCTGGCGCGCCTGACCGGGCCGCTTGCTCTGATCGAGGTCGGGGCTTCGGCCGGTCTGTGTCTTCTGCCCGATCGTTACGGATATGTATATGACGGACACGAACCGTTCGGAGGGGAACCGCGATTTCCGTGCCGGACGAGTGCGACGACACCGGTGCCGGCACGCGTGCCCCGGGTTGCCTGGCGCTCCGGGCTTGATCTCAATCCGCTCGATGTTCGGAACGAAGACGATGTGGAATGGCTCGAAACGCTGGTTTGGCCGGATCAGCCCGAACGGCTTGCTCGCCTTCGCGCCGCGGTGGCGATCGCGCGCGCCGATCCACCACACATCGTCGCGGGCGATCTGCTGACGTCGCTTCCCGCGCTCGCGGCCGAGGCGCCGCCGGAGGCGACGCTGGTGGTCTTTCATACCGCTGTTCTCGCCTACATCGCCGACGCCGACGCGCGCGCCGGCTTCGCCCGCACGGTGCGCGATCTTGGCGCGGTCTGGATCAGCAACGAAGCGCCAGGGGTGTTTCCGGACATCGCCGCCAAACTGCCCAGTTCGCGGCGGGGAGGCGCTTTCCTGCTGTCGGTCGGCGGCGAACCGATGGCGTGGACGGACCCGCACGGCGCGTGGCTCGAGTGGATCGCGGGATGAAAGGGTCCCGCGACGACGCCGACTGTGGTAGAAAGTCGGTGGAGGTCCACATGGCATCGGGCGTTTTGACAGGACGGGCGATCCGCCCACGCGGAGCCGCGACCAGCCGGAGAGATCGGGAGGCGGACGACCTGTATGAAATGGCGAATTTATTTCCGCGGACGACCGGTTTGCCAATGACGATATGGGTCAGCCCGCGGGGACGAGCCAGACATGCGGCGCGGATCAAGGTCTCCACGACTCCGGGTCGAATGGATATCGGGCAGGCAGCCGTTGTTGGTATCCGACCAACGCCTCGACTGATCGAGGGCGATCTTCGACCGGCTGATCTCCGGCTCGTGGCGCGGTGGATAACGTTGAACGAAGAGACGCTGATCGATTTCGAGAACGAGACGATCGACTCAGTCGAGCTCGGCGGAAGACTGAAAAAGATCTGACCAGCGGTCCAACGCGGGAGGCAGCGCATGAGCAAATGGCGGGTCGGTGATGTTACCATCACCAAGGTCATCGAACTGGAAGTCACCGGCGGCAGCCGCTTTCTGCTGCCTCAGGCGACACCCGAGGCGATCAAACCGATCGCCTGGCTGCAACCGCATTTCGCCGACGAGAACGGCCGACTGCGCATGAGCATCCATACGTTCCTTGTGCAGACACCAACCCATCGTGTCGTCGTCGATACCTGCCTCGGCAACGACAAGGAAAATCGCCGCATCCCTCATTGGAACAACATGAAAACGACGTTCCTGGAGGATATCGCGAAGCAAGGCTTCGCCCGCGAGTCTATCGACACCGTGCTGTGCACACATCTTCACGTCGATCATGTCGGCTGGAACACGATGAGGGTGGACGACAAATGGGTCCCCACCTTTCCCAACGCACGCTATCTGTTCGGCCGCATAGAACACGAACATTGGGCCAGCGTCACCACCCGCGAGGACATGCCTCACGTCCTGGCTGATTCCGTGACGCCGATCCTCGACGCCGGCCTCGCCACCTTGGTCGAATACGACCACAAACTGGGTGCTGAAATCAGCTTGCTCCCGACGGTTGGCCATACTCCCGGTCATGTCAGCGTCATGATCGAATCGCGCGGCGAACGTGCCATGATCACCGGCGACTTCATGCACCATCCCTGCCAGAT
>JBEKGV010000039.1:0-11699 GCA_050012615.1 Acetobacteraceae bacterium
ACAAGCTCTTTCGGGATCGAGGGCAGACCGGCTACGGCGCGGTCCAGCTTCTTGGTTCGGCCTGGCATAATACGCCTCCTTGGCGTTGGTTATGCCCCGCACACAGATTTACGGACAGGCTCATGTCTCGTCATTTGGGTTAACGGGCGAGGGACATCCTGCCAACGACGGCACCCGATACCGGATCGATCAGCAGCACTCGATCCATCCCTCCGCCACGCAATTGCACAGCGAGCCGATCTCGCACAGAGGCGATCCCCGCGATACCGGTTCCGGCCGGCTCGTCCAGCACCGCTGCGAATGGCTTTTCAGGCAGTCCGGCTGGACCCGACATGGTGCGTTTGACGATGGTGACGAGGATGACCGTCGTCCCCAGCAGGATCAGCACCCCCATCGCGATCGTGGCGATTTTGACCGCCCGCATCCCGCCGTCCATGACTTGTCCTTTCCGGCCAACCGCCCCTGGTTTATGCGTGCCGGTATGACAGAGCGTTCGCCGGGGCAAGGACCGATCAGCGTCAGCCCCTCACACGCGCAAGCAGGTCAGCGGATCGACAGACTGCTGGCCGAGGAGATCGGCGCGATCTCCCGCTCGCGCGTCAAGGCGCTGATAGGCGAGGGAGCTTTGTCGCGCGACGGCGAACTTGTCACCGAGCCGGCCGAACCGGCGCGTGCCGGGGCTGTCTATACTTTGTTGGTTCCCGAGCCGGTGCCCGCGGCGCCGAAACCGCAGGCGATCCCGTTCCCGATTTTGTACGAGGATCAGGACCTGATCGTGCTGGATAAACCACCGGGCCTCGTGGTGCATCCGGCGCCGGGCAATTGGGAAGGGACACTCGTGAACGCCCTGCTGGCCCATTGCGGCCCGGCGTTCACAGGCATCGGCGCGGAAAAACGGCCGGGGATCGTGCACCGGCTGGACAAGGACACTTCAGGCGTCATGGTCGTGGCGAAGACTCAGCTGGCAAGCGATGCCCTGACCGCTGCCTTCGCGGCACGCACCCTCGAACGGAGCTACATTGCCCTCTGCTGGGGCCTGCCCGCCCCACTGAGCGGCGAGATCGAAGGAGCGATCGGCCGGGACAAGCGGGATCGCAAGCGGATGGCCGTGGTCAGTCATGGCGGCAAAGCGGCTCTGACCCGCTACAAAGTCATGCGTTTCTTTGGCACGTACGGGGGGACGGCTGTTTCAAAATCCCCGATGACCGACTTCTCGGTAGCGCTGGTAGAATGTCGCCTCGCGACGGGCAGGACCCACCAAATCCGCGTCCACATGGCTTCGCGCGGTCACCCTATTGTCGGAGATCCGCTGTATTTACGCCGCATTCCGGCAATCTCCAAATCTCTGCCGGAGCCGCTCCGCCGCGCCTTGCTGGACTTCCCCCGGCAGGCGCTGCATGCCGCCAGCCTGGGGTTTTCGCACCCTCGGACCGGGGCGGCATTGCGCTTCGAAACCCCCCCTCCGGCGGACATGGCGACCCTCCTGGAGCTGTTGGAGGGGAACCTGTCGGGAGATTAACTGGTTAGTAATCTTGACAGGACTATACTGGTCCTGTATACGGACTGCCGTCGAAGCGAGGGTGCGTCGCTCCGACGGAGAAGTCCGGATACGCCGTCGCCTCACAGGGGCGGGTGCCCGGGATGGAACTCCTTCCCCGCATCCCGCTTATTAGCTGAATCAGGTCGTCATGCGTGCGCCAGTTCCGGGCACGGTTGTACGGCCGACGAATGGAGCCACAGATGGCATCTGCCGTCCTCAATATTGCCCCGGAAGGCAATCTCACCCGGTATCTGCAAGAGATCCGGAAGTTTCCGATGCTCACCCCCGAGGAGGAACTGTCACTCTCGCATCGCTGGCGTGACCAGCAGGATATGGAGGCGGCACACAAGCTTGTCACCTCCCATTTGCGCCTCGTCGCGAAAATAGCCATGGGGTATCGCGGATACGGCTTGCCGGTGGGCGAGCTGATCAGCGAAGGCAACGTCGGCATGATGCAGGCGGTGAAGCGGTTCGACCCTGATCGCGGCTTCCGCCTGGCCACCTATGCCATGTGGTGGATTCGAGCTGCCATCCAGGAATACATCCTGCACTCCTGGTCGCTGGTGAAAATGGGTACGACGGCCGCGCAGAAGAAGCTGTTCTTCAATCTGCGCCGGTTGAAAGGCCAGATGAAAGCGATCGACGACGGGGACCTGCAGCCCGAACAGGTGACGGAAATCGCTCGTGTATTGGGCGTGCCGGAACAGGACGTCGTCAACATGAACCGCCGGCTCGCGGCACCGGACCATAGCCTGAATGCTCCGGTTCGCCAGGACAGCGAAGGTGAGTGGCAGGATTGGCTGGTGGATGACACCGAGAGCCAGGAAACCTCGATCGCCGATCGCGAGGAACTGACCGGCCGGAAAGCCTTGCTCACCGGCGCGTTGAAGACGCTGAATGAGCGGGAGCGCGACATTCTCGTGGAGCGCAGGCTGAAGGACAATCCGGCCACGCTCGAAGATTTATCCCACAAATACAATATCTCACGGGAGCGTGTTCGGCAGATCGAGGTTCGCTCGTTCGAGAAACTGCAGAAGGCGATGAAGGCTCGCGTCGCCGAACAGCGGGCCGAGGCCAGCCAGCGAGCCGCCGCGCACACTCCTTCATCAGCGGCGGTTCACGCGCCATCCGGCGCCTGATCGAGGCCCCAGGCCTCGGCGATTCGCCCGCGGACGGCTCTGAGTCTGGTCGCCCGAGCCAGCGCGGCAGCCTCGAGTGCCGTCCGCACCAGAAGTGGCGCGACCTGGGTCATGAGCCGGCCGGCCGCCGCCAGGCTCCAGGCCATGGCGATCGTGGCGGGGTCCGACAGTATGGCCAGGGCGGTGTCGAATGACTGGCCCATATTCCAAAGCGTGATGACTGGTTGAACACATCCGGCCAATCCGCAGGTCAAAACAGTCCTGGCGACGGCGCGTCCCGGTTCTCGATCCAGCTTGAGCGCCACCAGGCCGGGTGCGAGTAAGCCGCCTGCTACAGTCGCGACGCCAGGCGCGATCGCGACCAGAACACCGCAGGCGAGACCCGATAGCCAAACGATTGGCCGCCCGCCCGCGGCCTTCGGACTCTTCCCGCGTTTGGCTGATTTCGACCCCTTGGCCATTCGCTCAGCCAAATGCCGCCAGGATGAGCGTCATGGCGATCGCGGCGAGACCTATCCCCGCGGCGACTTCCTGGCCCCACCATGACGCGATGGCGGATCTTCGCTGACCGCCTTCCGCGATATCGCGTAACTCGGCGTCCAACCGGTCCAGGTCAGCGATCGCCATACGCAAACCGTCAGAATCGATGGCGTGGCCGGGCGGATCCTCCAGCAGGTTGAGGATCGGCTGGAGGAATCCGAGCGCGGCGAGCGCCTTAAGCTTCTCGGCGACCGCGGTTCGGCGCTCCCGATTGTTCCAGCGGTTGACCAATGGTTGGGCGCGGCCGGCTACCCAGCCTGCCAGGCCTTTGAGAGGCGCCGGATGGTACCGGTTCTGCAGCCCGCTCAATAGTCGCAACGTGGCGACGGCGAGATCCGTTGAATCGCCCCCGCTCGCGTTCGCGAGCCGCTTCACCTCGTCATCAAGCCAGCGTTCTGAGCGGGCGCCGATGAAAGCCGCGATGTGGGGTTCCAGTAACTCGACATCCGGAGTGGCCGCCGCGATCGCATCGAGAGCAGGTACCAGTTCGCCGACGCTGCCGATCCAGCGGCCATCCAACATCTTGCTGGCACACGGAATGAGCGGGTTGAGCGTGTAAGCCAGCCGCGGCAGACCGCCCGTCGGCCCCTTGATTTGCAAAATCGCTCGTCGTTGCCTTGCCTCCTGGCGCTGTGGCGCGACGGGCACTCGATCCTCCCGCATCGTGGCCCACATCGCCTGTGCATCGTTGAGCACAATCTCCTCGAGCTTGCGATGCAGATCCGGCTCGACCTGGCCCGCACTCGCGGTTCGATGATTCGCGGCGGCGGTGGTCAGTGCCGGGCCAAGTCCATCCGGAAACATCGCCAGGCCACGCCAGCAGAGCGGCATGAAAACATCCGCTTCCATGACCGCCCGCATGATCAGCACGGCATTTGCCGTTTCTCTGGCCGATGATAGATCGAGGAGGTGCTGACGGAACAGTTCCTCCAGCTTCACCGCGAGGCCAGAGTCGCCGAGAGCGCGGCGAAGCCAGTACGCCAGTGTCCCGTTCTGGATGACAGTGAACGCCTCGTCGGGACTGATCGCCATGGCCAAGGCGAGGGTTCGGCTGTTCCAGACGGTGATTGGGCCGACCTTGAATGGCCTCTGGGCTCGCGATGCAGGCCGGCCGGCCACCCGGCGGCCGCGTGCCCCAACCGGGTCGCGCAACAGTGTCGGGGGTGGGCGATGCTCTGGATCCTCGGCGAGCATGTTGCGGACAAGATCGGTCAGAATTGGCGGCAGGCGCTCACCGCCAGTGACGGCCACGAAATCGCCAAGCTCGAGCTTGCGGTATATGATCGTTGCGTCGTCGAGACCGTCCATGGGCTGCCGGCCGAGTGCCAGGGTGACCAGAAGGATACCGAGAGCATAGACGTCGTCCGCGATGCGGCCGTCGCCTCGGGCGGAGGGATGACACACCGCGGTGTAGGCGGTCTCGCACACGGCGGGCTGGTGCATCCCCGGCGGGGCCGCCCAGGCGGCACCTACGATGGTGGGGCTGTTTGCCTGGCCGAGGAAAACGTTGTTGGGTCGAATGGCGCGGTGCGTCAGGCCACGCATCTGAAGTTGCTCCAGGACATATGCGACCGGCCGCAGCACGTGTTCGATAAGCATGAGCTCGGGCCAAGGCCGCGGGTCGGCGGCCACGGACGGGCCAGCCGGTGCCTGGCAGATCACGTACCACGCCGGCTCGCCATTGATCGGGGGACCGATGCCGTGCGCCACGGGGCACAGCAAGCCGTCGATCCGGGCGTTGAGCGCTGTCAGGTGGCGGGGTCGGGCCGGGGCGTGACGGTCCACCCGGAGGGCCATCAGCAATTCATTGTCGCGATTGCGGCCGGTCGCGGCGAACGCGGGAATGCCGCCGCTGGCATCGGGAAGTCTCTTGGTCAGGTCAACCAGATATTCGCCGGCGACGAGGCCGCGGGGATCTCGTTCGGGACGATCGGACATGGCTGTGTCAGGCGGCCACCGTTTCGGCGAGGACACGATCCGGGAAGGCCTCCGCGATCGTTTCAGATTCGCGCGTTGTCTCACCTGGGTGGCCCAGGGTGATTTGCATCAGTGTTTGCTCGTAATGATACGTGAACGTGGCGATATCGCCAATTGTCGCGGCCCAGTTGGCTTCGGTGAATACGGATCGGTAATTGGAAAGCAGAACCGGATTGGTGGCGAGCATGACTGCCGTCTCGATGTAGCCCCCGAGCGTCTCGGTTATTCCGGCGGAGGCACCAATCGCCTCCAGCAGGCGCCCGGCCATGCGGGAGGCGAACGATTCGCCGCTCAGCGTTATCATCGGCAAGCCCATCCGGATCGCATCGCTGGCGATGGTACCGGCGTTATATGGGGACGTGTCGAGGAACAGATCGGGCAATGCGAGACGTGCCATATACTCGGCGGGATCGACCCGGCTGCTGAACAGGATCCTCGCCGGGTCGACGCCGGCGATCGTCGCGCACGTTCCTAAATTGGCTTGAGACCAGGTATTGTCGGCGATCAACCATAACACCGAGCCTTCGACGCGGCGCAGGATTTCCAACCAGGCGCCGAACATCGCCTCGGTGATTTTGTAATGGTTGGAGAAGCAACAGAAAACGAAACGATCTTCCGGAAGGCCCGCCGAAAGCCGGGAAACCGGATCCCCGATCACTCGTTTGCGGTCGTTGGCCTGATAGTTTGGAGCGATATAAAGCGGCCGCGGCATGTACATCGACGCGAATGCCGGCGGAATGACGAAATTGTCGCACAACAGGAAATCGAGTTCCGGCATCGGCACTGGTCCGATGAAGCCTAAATATGTCGCCTGGATCGGTGCCGGACGCCAGCGCAGGATGGCCATTCTCGTGCCGGTGGTAAGCCCGTTGAGGTCGATCAGGATGTCGATTTCATCGGCACGCATGGCGCGGGCGGCTGTTTCATCCGTCATATTCTTAATGATGGTGAAGCGATCGAACGACGCGATCACGCGGCGGCGGATGTCGCTCCCGTCCTCCGGGCTCGCGCAATAGCCGTGTATTTCGAAGCGTGACCGGTCATGCCGCTCGAACAGTTCAGCGATCAGGTAGCTCATGGCATGACTGCAGAAGTCCGAGGACAGGTAGCCCAGGCGGATGCGATCGTGGCGATAACCTTCCGGTGGCGCGAGATGTTCCGGCGCGGGCGGGATCTTGCGTTCGATCCAGGCGCTGGCGATGCGGGCCTGTGCCGCCACCTGATCCGTTAGCGCCAACGCGGCGAGGGGGCCGCAGCTCGCCATCAGGTCATCCGGGGAGAGGCCCTGGACGGCGTCGCTAAGCACTGGCCAGTGGCACATGCGCTGGCGGACATGCAGCCAGTGCTGGATCACGTCAGGCTGATCGTGCCGGATCGTCAGGCTGGCCCGCATCGCCTCCTCGGCCTCGGCGAGTTGGCCAAGCAACTCCAGCAGACGGGCGCGTTGGTTGATGAGAGCGATACGCCCCTCGTCCTTCTGCAGCGCGTCGGTCCAACAGGCGAGCGCGGTCTGGGGTTGGCCGTTCCGTTCCAGCAGCAGTCCTAGGTTGATCGCGGCGGGGACGAAATCGGGTCGCTGCGCGAGCGCTGTGCGATAGGCCATGATGGCGCTGTCGTTGTCGCCGGCGTGACTCCATTCTGCCCCGAGGTTGAACCAGGCGGCGTGCGACTGTCTGCCGCTCGCTCCCTGCAGCGAGAGCCAGGTCCGGTAGAGGTCGATGACCTGACGGTCGCCTTTGTTGGTGCCGATCTGGGCGACAGAGGCCAGCAGCTCCTCGAACGTGAGCGATCCCAGACGGTGAAGGGCGGCGACGGTGGGATTTTGTTTCGGCTGGTTCATCGGACGCGCGCCTCATCGGACTGATGGCGGCCATTCAACGGCATCGCGGCAAATTTTCGGTTAATGCCGGTGCAAGGTGACGGCTTTTTTTACGCCTCCAATGACGGGCGCGAACGAAACCG
Organism: Acetobacteraceae bacterium; assembly: GCA_050012615.1. GTDB lineage: Bacteria > Pseudomonadota > Alphaproteobacteria > Acetobacterales > Acetobacteraceae > Rhodopila. The sequence goes on from JBEKGV010000039.1 coordinate 7,159, forward strand.
CCCCGGCCGTGGGGGCAACCGGGGCGGGCGCGTGTTCAGCATCGTTGGAATGGCGCCCCTGTTGGGAGCCCGGGGCGCGCTCGGATGTAGACCGCCTGAGGATTTCAAACGGGTTAATGATCGAGCGTTTTTCGCTGCGTTCGTATATTTCAGGTTCTCTGGATGTTCTGTCGCGATAACCGGCGGCACATTCCCTGGCACGCGAGAATGGATTATCCGGGTGCGATGCGGCCCTCGGAGATCATGCCATGACCTATCTCGTCGCTGACGATCTGCCCACGACGCCGGCGGGAGCGAGATTCCGGTCATTGTTGGCCCGTCCGGGGATCTTGCGCATGCCGGGTGCGCATAACGGCCAGGCCGCGTTGCAGGCGAAGGCAGCCGGTTTCGACGCGCTTTACCTCTCCGGCGCCGCGATGACCGCCTCGATGGGCATCCCCGACCTCGGCATGATCACGGTCGACGAAGTCTGTTTCTTCGTCCGCCAGATCACCCGTGCCACTGGCCTGCCGCTGCTGGTCGATGGCGACACCGGTTATGGCGAGGCGCTGAACGTGATGCACATGATCCGCTCGTTCGAGGACGCGGGCGCCGCCGCGGTGCATATCGAGGACCAGTTGCTGCCGAAAAAATGCGGCCACCTGAATGACAAGAATCTCGCCGATCCACATGACATGGCGGCCAAGATCGCGGCTGCCCGCCGTGCTCGCCGACATCTTTACATCGTTGCCCGCACGGATGCGGCGGCGAGCGAGGGGATCGACGGCGCGGTCGGCCGCGCCAATTTGTTTATGGATGCCGGCGCCGATGCGATCTTTCCCGAGGCACTGACGACCGCGGAAATGTTCCGCGAGGTCGCGCGCCGGCTGCCGAACGTGCCGTTGCTGGCGAACATGACGGAGTTCGGGCGGACGCCATTCTTCACCGGCGCAGAGTTCGAGGCCATGGGCTACAAAATGGTGATCTGGCCGGTCAGCAGCTTGCGGATCGCCAACAAGGCGCAGGCCGAACTTTACGCCGCGCTCGCGAAAGATGATGGCACGCACAAGATGATTGACCGTATGCAGACGCGGGCCGAGCTGTACGCGACCATTGGTTACCACGAGTATGAGGCGCTCGATGCGTCGATCGTGACGACGATCGTTCCGCCGGCGATGCCGCAAGCGTGAAACGCCGCGCCCTTCTTCTTCTGCTCGCGCAATCTGCCCCAGCCTGGGCCGCCCTAGCCTGGGCCGCCCCGGCCTGGGCCGCCGACACGTCGAAGCCGCAGCCAGAGCTGCCCAAGGAGAAGCTGGTCATTGTCACCCGCGATGGCGTGGAACATGTGTTCAATGTCGAAATGGCGTTGACGATGGACCAGCAAACCGTGGGCGAGATGTTTCGGACCAGCGTGCCGGAGGACGGGGGTATGCTGTTCGACTGGAGGGCTCCGCAGGAATCCCGGATGTGGATGCGCAACACTCTCGCGCCACTGGACATGATTTTTATCAACGCGGACGGCACGATCCGCTCGATCGCGGAGAACACCGTGCCGGAGAGCCTCGCCACGATCGATAGCCATGGGCCGGTGAGGGCGACGCTGGAGATGGCCGCCGGGACCGCGGCACGGCTGAACATCCGGGTGGGGGATCAGGTCCGGCAGCGGATTTTCGGCAACGCGAGCTGATCGTGGGCCTTGCTTCGGCGCAGCGCGCTCCATAGTTTGGGTTTCGATCCGTCGGGGTGTGGCGCAGCCTGGTAGCGCGCCTGTTTTGGGTACAGGAGGTCGTGGGTTCGAGTCCCGCCGCCCCGACCACCTATGTTGGAGAGCGCTTTCATGCGGGCCCGAATCTTTCTGCCGCCTAAGTCCGCCATGCAGTCGGGCCGTGCTGGCGCCGGCGCGGAATGGGTGCTGCATTACGACTCGACGTTACCCGAGCGCGCGGATCCGCTGATGGGTTGGATCGGAGGCGGCGACACGCAGGCGCAGGTGAGACTGAGTTTCCCAACGAAGGAAGAGGCGATCGCTTATGCCGAGCGCAATGGCATTCCTTTCGATCTGGAAATTCCCAGGGAGCGGCGCGTGCGAACCAAGGCATACGCCGATAACTTCAGTTATCACCGGATCGAAAACTGGACGCACTGAGCGTCCGCGCCGATGGCAGTTTACACCGAAGTCACCGATGAGGCGCTCGAAGCCTTCCTGACCGAATATGATATCGGCTCGATCGTCGCATTTCGCGGCATCGCCGAAGGCGTCGAAAACTCCAACTATTCGCTGAAGACCTCGCAAGGGGACTTCATTTTGACATTGTATGAAAAGCGGGTCGATCCGGCGGATTTGCCGTGGTTCCTCGGGTTGATGGAGCATTTGGCACGACGGAAGATCACCTGCCCGCAACCGGTGCGGGCTCGGGACGGTGAGGCGTTGCGCACTTTGTGCGGCCGGCATGCCGCGATCACGACATTCCTTCCGGGGGTGTGGCCGAGGCGTGTGCGGGTCGAGCATTGCGGGCCGCTGGGAAGGGCGTTGGCGGGACTGCACCTCGCCGGTGCCGACTATGCCCCGAGGCGAAAGAATGCCCTGGGCTCGCACGGGTGGCGGCCGCTGCTGAACCGTTCCCGGACTCGGGCGGACGAGGTTCAGCCTGGTTTGGCGGCAGAGCTGGATGCCGCGCTGACCGAGATCCTGGCGGTCTGGCCAACGATCCTTCCGGAGGGGCATATCCACGCCGACCTGTTCCCGGACAACGTTTTCTTTCTGAACGATCGACTGTCGGGATTGATCGATTTCTATTTCGCGGCCACGGATTATCTCGCGTACGACGTCGCGGTTTGCCTGAACGCCTGGTGCTTCGAGGCGGACTTTTCGTTCAATGTCACCAAAGGGCGGGCGATGCTGCGCGGCTACGAGGCGATCCGGCCGCTGACGGGTGACGAGCGGGCCGCTCTGCCGGTACTATGCCGGGGGGCGGCGATTCGTTTCCTGCTGACCCGGCTTTACGATTGGCAGAACACTCCGGACGGCGCCATGGTCACTCGCAAGGACCCGTTGGAATATCTGCGGCGGCTAAGGTTTCACCTGTGGGCGCGGGATGAGCACGCTTATGGCCTCTGACGATCGAGTGGAAATCTGGACCGACGGCGGGTGCAAGCCCAATCCTGGGCCTGGCGGTTGGGCTGCCATCCTGCGGTTTCGGGGGGTGGAAAAGCAGCTATCGGGCGGCGACCGGGCGACGACGAATAACCGGATGGAATTGACCGCCGCGGCGACGGGGTTGGAGGCGCTGAAAAAGCCCAGTCGGGTCATTGTGTATACTGACAGCGAATATGTGAAGAACGGGATCACCCGCTGGATGACCGGCTGGGTGCGCCGGAACTGGCGCGGCGCGGCCGGCGATCCGGTGAAGAACATGGATCTGTGGCAACGGCTGCTGGAAGCCGAAAAGCCGCACAAGGTCGAATGGAAGTGGGTGCGCGGTCATAATGGGAACGTGATGAATGAGCGAGCGGACCGGTTGGCGACCGAAGCTCGGGAACGTTTGGGCTAGACGGCGAGACCGCCGGGGATGACCGGCCGCTGCGCCGTCCTCGCGCTGATCGCGGCGGTCATGTTGACCGCGGACGCTCAAGGGCAGGGCAACCCGAGCGGGCCGGTGCGCGACCGCTCGAACTATCCGCCGATCGCGCTGCCGGTCGCCTGCGGCGGAGTGTCCATGGCCTCCTGTGCCAAGGTCCTGCCGAGGATCGCGGTCCGGGCTGCCCAATCGGGCGTGGATCTAAAACCGACAGCGGGCGGCATTCCGACCGACACCATAACTGCCGTGTGCGATGGTCATGCGGCAGTTGCCATCGTGCAGCATGACGCGATCGCCCTGATCGGACGCCAACCGCCCTGCCGGGGCCATTTCGATTTGGTCGGCCAGCCGCTGTATCCGTATTACGCGTTCCTGATCGTGCGGGCCGATATACCGTTTCGGCAATTCGACGAAATGTCCGGCGACAAGCGGCGGCACGTGATCATGGCGGGCGCGGAAGGGACCGGCGGGCAGATCACGCTCGGCTTCCTGCTGCGATCCAATCCGTCGTTGAAACGATCGATCAGCGTCGCGATGGGCGATCCGGACGTTGGACTGCAACTGGTTGCGAACGGATCGATCGATGGCTTCTTCGCCGTCGAGCCGTTGGACAGCGATATGATCAATCGCGTTCGCCGCAGAATGGATGCCCACGGCAAACCGCTTTACAGCTTCATCGACATCCGGCCGCCGCCGGCGTTCTTCCTTACCGGCGACGGCGGCGGACATTGTCTGTATCGCCTCGCGGCGTTGGATTTTGGTGGCGCCGAGCCGGTCACCACCGTGTCCCTGGACGCGGTGATGTTGATTGGCCACACGTTCCACGACGTCCATGCGGGAGGTGGACCGCGAGCGTCGGACGCTCTGGCTTCCGCCATCGACGCAGCCCAGACCGCGATCCTCGCCGACACGAAATCGCCACCCGACTGGCGGCCGGCGGGTACTTCGTGCCAATGACCCCTCCTGCCCAGCGGGAAATGAAAT
>JBEKGV010000040.1:0-11675 GCA_050012615.1 Acetobacteraceae bacterium
TCGTTCCGTTTTACCTCCTTACGTCCGACTATACGCTGACGGTCGTCGCATTCACGGTTCAAGGGTTCTTCTTCGGCGGCATGTATGGTCAGAACCCCAGCTATCTGACCGAGCGCTTCCCGACAGAGATACGCGCGACCGCGGCGGGTTTCTGCTATCATCAGGGGGCAATTTGGGCTGGCCTCGCCGCACCGATACTGACCTGGTTCGCCACCGGCATGCCAAGCGGCTTCGTGATCCCGATGCTCGTGACACAGGTGGGTGCGGCGCTCGTCTTCATTGTCGCGCTGCTGCTCGGGCCTGAAACAAAGGGCAAAGTAATGGTGGCGGAGCTCGACGAGGCCACAATGGCGGTCGCTCAACCCTGATCCGCCGCTCATCCGCGGTGCGTTTTCGCGCCGCGGATGCTTGCGTGGAAGCCGGCGATCACGCCACCGCCGGAACGACGATCGAGCACGGTGCATCCCGCCGGCCGTAGACGAAAAAGTCCGCGAACGACGTCTCGTCCGGGAGCCTGGGATCGTACGGAAACGGATTGGGCAACTTCACGACCAATCGCCAATCGGGCTCGGTGGCGGTGACGAGATCGGTGAACCGTCGATGCCGGACATGCGCGGATGGCGAGACTTCGTCCCGATCGCTCGCATAGATCAGAACGAAGCGTGTGGCCCAGGCGAAAAGTGTCCGCATGGTGGAGGTGAATACGGTGCCCTCGACCAGGTGGTAGATGACGTCCAGCGATAATGTCAGCTCGGCGGGCGGAACGGTCCGCAGCTGCTCAGGGGTGACGAACCTTAGGTTCGGATACCGCTCGGCGCAGCGGGCCAAGGCGGTTGGCGAAACATCGACCCCGACATATTCGGCGGGAAGTCCCAGCAGCCCAAGCTGCGAGCCATCCCCACAGCCCAGATCGATCACACTCCGAATGCCGTTCGCCACGATGAAACGATTGATCACGTCCGCCTTGAACCGCGCCAGCCGGCCGACGGAACCCGCGCCAGAGGTGCCTCCTCTGCGATAGCGAACCTCCCAGTATTCGCCTGACGAGAACGCGCTCAGGGTGGCCATGCACGACGCTCCTAAAACACCGGATGATGGCCACCGAAAGACTGACGAAAAGTTAATTTACCTGTGGAAGCGTCTTCTAAACGGGCACGCCCGCCTGTAGGTTGGCTGCCTCGCCAAGGAGGGCGCACTAATGGACGATGTTTCCCCGATCTCGAATGCCCTGCTGGACGCCGACAAGCGCCACCTGATCCATCCGCTGCATCACCCCAAAGATCACGTCAGCGCCCGGATCTTCACCCGCGGCGAGGGCGCGATCCTCCACACGTCGGATGGCAAGCAATACATCGACGGCCTCTCCGCCCTGTGGAACGTCAACGTCGGCCATGGACGGAAAGAACTCGCCACCGCTGCCGCCGAGCAGATGGAGAAACTGGCTTACGCCTCCGCCTATGCCGGGTTTTCCAACGAGCCGGCGATCAGGCTGGCCGAACGGATCATCGGCCTGGCCTACAGCAATATGGCGGCCGCGTATTTTACCACTGGCGGAGCCGAATCCAACGAGAGCGCGTTCAAATTCGCCCGCTACTATTGGAAGCGGATGGGCAAGCCGGAAAAGGTGAAAATCATCTCTCGCCGCTACGGCTATCACGGCGTCACCATGGCGGCCATGAGCGCCACCAGCCTGCCCGGCTATCAGAAGATGTTTGGCCCGCTGGTGCCCGAGTTCTTTCAGGTCGCCCCGCCTTACCCCTATCGCTGGCCCGGCAACGGCGATGCCGGCATAGGCGCCGCCGATGCGGTGGAGGAAGCGATCAACGCCCATGGCGCTGACACGATCGCCGCCATCATCGCCGAACCCGTGATGGGCGCCGGCGGCGTTATCGTCCCGCCCCCGACGTATTTTCCCCGTCTGCGCGAAATCTGCGACCGCCATGGCGTCCTGCTGATCGCAGACGAAGTCATCACCGGCTTCGGCCGCACCGGAAAGTGGTTCGCCCTCGGGCATTGGGGCATCGAACCCGACCTCATGTCGTTCGCCAAAGGCGTCACCTCCGGCTACCTCCCACTGGGCGGCGTTCTGGTATCGAAGCGCATCCATCAGGCCATCGAGGACGCGCCGATGGACGAGAGGTTCATGCACGCCGCGACCTATTCGGGACATCCCGTCTGCTGCGCCGTCGGCCTCGCCAATATCGACATCATCGAGCGAGACGGCCTGGTCGAACGAGCCCGGGTGCAGGGGGACAGATTCCGTTCCGGATTATTAACGCTCGCGTCGCTCCCGGCGGTGGGCGAAGTGCGCGGGATCGGCATGTTGGCCGCCATCGAACTGGTCGAGGACAAGGGCACCAAGAAGCCCGCCGCCGGCCTGGGTGGCAAGGTCGTCGCCGAGGCCATGAAGCGCGGTCTGATTATCCGCCAGCGCGGCGCCTCTGACGGTCCCCCGGCGAGCGGCGATTCACTATGTCTCGCGCCGCCGCTGATGACCCCGGAAGGCACGCTGGACCGGATCGTCCAGATCGTCGGGGAATCGATCGAGGCTGCGATGGGGTGAAATACGTTAGCGTAACGGCCGAGCCTAGACCGGGCCATCGCTACCAGAGGCAGCGTCATGGCCGGGCCTCGACCCAGCCGTCGTGCACCACATCATCGTCATGGCCGGGCCTGACCCGGCCATCTCTACCAGCACAGTGCCGCGATGGATCACCGGGTCTTCGCCCGGCAATGACGTTGAGGGTCCGGTGATGATGTTGAGGGTCCGGTGATGATGTTAAGGGTCCGGTGATGATGTTAAGGGTCCAGTGATGACTTGCCGGACCGGTGGTCGACGTCGAGAGCGGCACCAAAGATTGACCAAACAATGCAAGCCCATGACGGTTTGGTAAGGTCGCCGTCCCAACCCGCACCGGCTCTTGAACCCCCCGAAACCACCCCTATATCCGGCTTTCAGCGTGAGGGAGCTTTGCTCCGCGCTGTGTGACGTTTCCCCCCCAAACTTGGCGGTGCCCACAAGGCACCGCCTTTTTGTTTCCGTCCGGCGAGTTCGCGGATACGATCCGGCCGGAGGCAACCGCCATGATCTTCCCCGTTCCCACGCTCGATCACGTCGTCATCAACGTCCGCGACAGAATCGACGAGGGCGCCGACACTTGGCGCCGACTGGGCTTCATGCTGACGCCCAGGGGCTATCACACGCTAGGGTCGATGAACCATTTGGCGATGTTTGGTACAGATTACCTCGAATTAATTGCCGCGCGCCCGGGCGACACACAGCGGCCGGAAATCATGGAGGCACCCGAGGGGCTGAACGGCCTCGTTTTCGGCACCGAGGATTCCGCGGCCACCTATGCGGCACTGAAGGAAGCCGACATCCCGGCGTTTCCACCTGGCGAATTTTCCCGGCCGGTGGCCTTGCCCAACGGCACTCGCGACGCTGTGTTTCGGACGGTTCGACTGATGCCGGGTACATGTCCAGCCGGCCGGCTGTATTTCTGCCATCACTTCACCCGCGATCTGGTGTGGCGCGATGAGTGGCGTCACCACGCCAACGGCGTGACCGGCGTGGCCCGAGCGGTCATCGTGGCCCGCGATCCCTCCGACCTCGGTGGATTGTTCAGCCGCATGTTCGGTTCCGACGCGCTTCGGCCGATCGACGGGGGCGTTGCCTTGATCGTCGGTGTGTCCCGCTTCGACATCGTCACACCCGGGGCGTTTCAAACCGAGTTTAACGATCCAGCCGCGGATGGTGGAGGGCGGGATAGTTTCATGGCCGCCCTGGAGTTTCGCACGCGATCGGTGGATGCGGCGTGGGAAGCCATGGACAGCGGCGCGATCCGCGGGGCGCGCCGAGACAACGGGCGCGTCATCGTCCCGGCCGCCGCCGCGTGCGGCGCAACATTGGCATTTTGTCTTTGAACCGTCACGCGGTAGCCTGACGCGGCGACCCTCACCAGGAGAAGCTATGCCGCTCGAGTCGCCGCTCACGACCTACCTCGCTCATCTCGAGCGCGGCGAGCTCGGGTATCAGTTCAGCCCCTCGGCTGGCGAGGCGGTGTTTTATCCCCGGTTGATCGCGCCGAAATCCGGCAAGGCCGACCTGGAATGGCGGGTTAGCAAAGGGTTGGGAACCGTGCACGCGACGACCGTCGTGCATCCGCAACAGGGCAAGCCCTATAACGTCGCCCTGATCGACCTCGACGAAGGTTTCCGGATGATGAGCCGTGTCGAGGAGATCCTGCCCACCGAAGTCCGCATCGGCATGCGCGTGAAATTCCGCACGCATAAGGCCGAGGGCGACGAACCACCTTACCCCGTCTTCACCCTGGCGGAGCCGCGATGAATGGTTTGACCCGAGGCTCCGCCGCCATCATCGGCGCCGCCGAGTCCGACATCGGTGCGGTCGCGGCCTTGATGTCTCCGATCGATCTGATGGCGCAAGGAATACATCGCGCGCTAGCCGATGCCGGCCTCGGCCTGCCGGATGTCGATGGGGTGTTCTGCGCGACGACGCAGGCGCGCACGTCGGCCATGTCGTTGCTCGAATATCTTGGCTTGCCGGATGCGTATACCGATTCCACGATCGTCGGCGGCTCGTCGTTCGAAATCCACGTGGCACACGCGCAGGCAGCGCTCGCCGCGGGACTTTGTTCTGTCGCCGTGATCGCTTATGGCAGCACGCAGCGCACGGTTGGGCGCCGTGGCGCGAGCCCTCGGGAATACAATCCGTACGAGACGCCATTCAAACCGTTCCTGCCCGCATCCGCTTATGCGATGGCGGCGAACCGCCACATGCACGAATTCGGCACGACACGGGAACAACTCGCCGAAGTCGCGGTCGCGGCGCGCGAATGGGCACTGCTCAATCCCGCCGCGTGGGAGAAGAAGCCGCTCTCCATCGCCGACGTGGTGAACGCCCGGCCCATCAGCGATCCGTTGACGGTGCGGGACTGCTGTCTCGTGACGGACGGCGGCGGTGCGATCGTCATGACTACCTCGGAACGAGCCCGCGCGATGGGAGCGAAGGCCGTTTACGTTCTGGGATGCGGGCAGTCGATCACTCATGCGACGATAACTTCGATGCCGAATTTAACCCATACCGGTGCCATTCAGTCCGGCGCCCAGGCGTATCGAATGGCGGGGATGAAGGCCGCTGATATCGATGTGCTGGCGCTGTACGATGCTTTCACGATCAATACGATCCTGTTCCTGGAGGACCTCGGATTCTGCCCGAAAGGGGAGGGGGGACGTTTCGTCTCCGGCGGTCATATCGGACCCAAGGGCGGCCTTCCGGTCAACACCAATGGGGGCGGGCTGTCGTATTGCCATCCCGGTATGTACGGTCTGTTCTTATTGATCGAGGCGGTGCGGCAATTGCGTGGAGAGTGCGGCGCGCGGCAAGCGACCAAGGCCGACACCGCGGTCGTGCACGGCAACGGCGGCGTTTTGTCGGCTCAGGCAACGGTCATCCTGGGCAACACGTCAACCTTATAAACAGGAGTTTGGAATGCCCGGCCGTGTCGAACTGAAGCTCGCCGAACTGGGCATTAGCTTACCGTCGCCCATGCCGCCGATCGCCAATTACGTGCCTTACGTGGTGACCGGCAACCTGGTCGCGGTATCGGGGCAGGTGCCAGCCATTGACGGCAAAATCGCGGTCACCGGGAAAGTCAGCTGGGGTGTCTCGGCCGAGCAGGCGAAAGACGCGGCGAGGCTTTGCTTCATCAACGTGCTGGTGCATCTTAAGGCGGCGTGCGGCGGCGATCTCGATCGCGTCAAACGGGTCGTGCGCCTGGGAGGGTTCGTCGCCGCGCCTTCGGACTTCAATCAGCACGCGCTTGTGATGAATGGCGCCTCTGACCTCGCGGTCGCGGTGTTCGGAGAGGCTGGCCGTCACGCCCGGACCACGATCGGCGTGCCGTCGCTGCCCGCCGACGCGGCGGTCGAGGTCGAGGGGTTGTTCGAAATCGAATAGGAAGACGCCATGCCGGACGGGACCAATCCAGACGGGGCCTCCACGTTGACCATGAGTCTGCATGCCGCGATCAAGGACATCGATCGCGCCGATTGGGATGCCTGCGCCGGAGATGACAATCCGTTCGTCAGTCATGCGTTTCTGAGCGTCGTGGAGGACAGCGGATCGGCGAATGCCCGGACCGGTTGGATCCCTCAGCACGCGGTATTGCGCAACGAGGACGGAGCGGTGGTTGCCGTCGCTCCGATCTATGCCAAATCCCACAGCTATGGCGAATATGTTTTCGACCATGGTTGGGCCAATGCGTTGGAGCGCGTCGGCGAACGCTATTACCCGAAACTGCAGGTCGCCGTGCCGTTCAGCCCAGTACCGGGCCCACGGTTGCTGCGCCGGCCGGGGGCGGGTGTGCCGATCGGAGTTTTAGCCAATGCTTTGGAACAGGCGTGCCAGGCGCACGGTGTTTCCTCGGTTCATGTGACATTCTGTCAGGAAGATGAGTGGAACGCACTGGGCGAGGCTGGGTGGCTTCGCCGCATGGGCATGCAGTTCCACTGGGAGAACGAAGGCTACAAGGATTTCGACGATTTCCTGGGCGCGTTGTCATCTCGGAAGCGGAAGGTCCTGCGCAGGGAACGGCGGGACGCCAACGCCGCCGGGCTGACATTTCACGCGCTGTCGGGCACCGAGATCAAGGAACGGCACTGGGATGCGTTTTACCGCTTCTATCATTCAACGGTCGACCGTAAGTGGGGCTCGGCTTATCTGACCCGCAAATTCTTCTCGATGCTGGGAGAGCGGCTCGGTGACCGGGTCGTTCTGATGTACGCTGAAAATAACGGAAAGCCCGTGGCGGGCGCTTTGAATCTGGCCGGGTCCGAGGCGTTGTTCGGACGCAACTGGGGTTGCATCGGCGATTGGCCCTTCTTGCATTTCGAACTTTGTTACTACCGCGCCATTGATTGGGCGATCGCTCACGGGCTGAAACGAGTCGAGGCCGGAGCCCAGGGTCGGCACAAGATTCAACGTGGATACATGCCGAAACCCACCTATTCCGCACATTGGATCGCACATACCGGGCTGCGTCGCGCGGTCGCGAGTTTTGTCGAGGAAGAACGGGCGGGGATCGAATACGATATGAAACGGCTGGCGGAGGAGTCGCCATTTCGCAAGGACGACGAGGCTGAACCCTCACCCGCCACCGTTCCACACCGGAGTTACTGAAGGGCTCCTCGTCATGACCGGGCTTGATCCGGCATCTTTACAACAAGGTGTCGCGCCCGCGATAAGTCAAGACTTCTGGCGTAATACCGCATGTTCAAGCACGTCCAGATTGACCACGTTGATCGGTGTTCCCTTTTCGTAAGCGATAATCTGGTCAAAAATATCCAAGAACTGGACTTCATATTCGTCGCGCGAGACATAGCCGATGTGCGGCGTGCAAATGACGTTATCCATGGTCAACAGCGGGTGCTTCGGATCAGTCACGGGCTCCTCCTCGAACACATCGACCGCCGCCATACCCAGCCGCCCTGCCTTCAGCGTCGCCACCAGAGCACCCGGCACGATCAATCCGGCCCGGCTCGTGTTGACCAGGATCGCACTGGGTTTCATTTGGTTCAAATCATCTGCGTCGACGATCCCGCGCGTCGCCGGATACAGGCGAAGATGCAATGATACCACGTCGCTTTCGCCGAACAACGCTGCCTTGCTCGCGGCCGGGCTGTAGCCGTCAGTGCATGCTCGTTCAAGCGACGCCGGGCTCGCCCAGACCAATACATTCATGCCGAACGCCCGCCCGTATCCCGCGACAGCGGCACCGATCCGCCCATAGCCAAAGATGCCAAGGGTTTTGCCGCGTAACGTTGTGCCCACGCCGATCTGCCAACGGCCCGTTTTAAGTGCCGCGACCTGTTGCGGCAGCTGCCGCGCGGCGGCGAGGATCAAGGCCCAGGTAAGTTCGGCCGCGGCATAGGAGGGGGTGTCGGCGTGCTGGCTCGACGAAACGATAATACCAAGGCGGGTACAGGCGTCGACGTCGATGTGCGGAAAAACGCTCCTCTGACTGATCAGACGAAGGCGGGGCAATCGTTCCAACAAGGGTGCCTGGATTTTGGTCCTCTCCCGGATCAGCACAAGTGCCTCGCTGTCCTTCAGGCGATCCGCCAACGCGGCAGCGTCCTGCACGTGGTCGTTCCATATCGTGACGTCATGCCCGGCGAGCTTGTGGAAGCAAGGCAGTGTACGAACGGTATCGAAATAATCGTCCAGGATCGTGACTCTCATGACGCTCCTCTCGACACCAACCTGCGCCTCTCGTCGTGTTCAAATCAATCCACCACCCAACGCCGAAACAACTCAAGATCGATATTGCCGCCGCTAACCACCAACCCGACGCGCTTCCCCGCCATCGCGTCTCGTTCCTTCAGCAACGCCGCCAGCGGTGCGGCCCCCGCGCCCTCGACCAGATTGTGCGTATCGGTCCAGTACGCCCGAATCGCGCTCCCGATCTCAGCATCGGTCACCGTAACGACCCGAGCGACACCGTGCCGGATGATATCGAACGCGACCGGGTCCGGTTGGCGCACCGCCATCCCGTCCGCCAGCGTATCGGCGCGGTTCATCACCACGACATGCCCCGCAGCCAGTGATCGAGCGTAACAATCCGCGCCGCTGCTTTGCACTCCGATGATCTCGGTACGTAACCCCAACAGATCCCGGGTGAAAATCGCCCCGCAGATGCCCGATCCCAGCCCAATCGGGACATAAAGCGCATCCAGAACTGGTGCTCCGCGAAACAATTCAAGCGAATAAGTCGCAACTCCCTTGACCAGATCAGGAGCGAACGATGGAGCGAACTCCAGTCCGAGCTCCTCCGCGAGACGGACCGCCTCTTCCCGTGCCGCCTCGAAATCCGCGCCGTGCTCAATCAGAGTGGCCCCAAATGCCCGCATCGCCGCGTTCTTTTCGGGACTGTTACCATGTGGCACGACGATCGTTACTTCGATCTCATAGCGCCGGCCCGCCCAGGCGAGGGATTGTCCGTGATTTCCGCGGGTGGCGGAGATGATGCCCGCGACATGCCCGCGCTCACGCCGTAACCGCTCGGCGTAAATCGACCCGCCCCGAAGTTTGAACGCTCCGGTGGGCGTATGATTTTCGTGCTTGACCCAAACCTCGGCGCCGCATCGCGCTGCGAGCAACGGCCATGCGTACTGCGGTGTGCCGGGAAAGCTGTCGTGCACGACACGCAACGCGGCCTCAAGCTCCGGCAGCGAAAACATGCCTCGTTTGCTCCAGAAAAACGGACGAGTTTCTGCGCCCGGGAAGGGATCGCCCCGGGTTAAGCTCGCCTTACGCCCCGCCGCAACGCCGGGATCAGGAGAGCTTCAGATTCGTGGCCGCGGCCTTGCCACGCTCCATCGCGATGTCGAAAACGACCTTCTGTCCGTCGTTCAGTCCCTTCAGGCCGGCGGCCTGAACGGCTGTGATATGAACGAATACGTCTTTCCCGCCATCCTGGGGCATGATGAACCCGTACCCCTTGGTAGCATTAAACCACTTCACGGTTCCCTGGGCCATGGTGTGGTCTCTCCCCTGATCGATAGTTACGTGAGTTTGAGGTTCGTTGCCGCGGTTTTTCCGCGTTCCGTCGTCACCTCATAAGAAAGGGCCTGACCCTCGTTCAGCCCTCTCAATCCAGCGGCCTGGACCGCCGTGATGTGGACGAACACATCCCTGCCCCCATCGGAGGGCATAATGAAACCGAACCCTTTTGTGGCGTTGAACCATTTGACCGTGCCGCTAGCCATAACCGTCTCACTCTCCGTTGCGTAACCGCACGACATGCGCGGCTATTGAACAACCGGGCCTTTGGACCTCTTGAAGGCGCCCGACAGACGGAGCTCGACAGGCGGGAAGCGCGGCAAGGCAAGCCAAAATACGATTGCAACGTCAAGTTGGGCAGAAAGCGAACCATGTGTCAACGATGCTTCAATGACGTTTGCAAACCACGTCCCAACCTGTGCGAAACCCTTCCAAACCGGGGCAGGTTCGAACGAATAGCACAATGTTGCAGCACCGGCCTGTCGAATTAACAAATTTTTCGCGATGAATTAATGGACTTTAAACGAAAAAGAGCGGGCCTTTCGACCCGCTCCGTTCCATGCCAATCCGGCTTGGGAGCCGGATTTACCCATAAGATATTGAGCGATCAGAAGTCCATGTCGCCCATGCCGCCCATGCCGCCGCCGCCCGGGGGCATCGCGGGACCTTTTTTCTCCGGCCGCTCGGCGATCATCGCTTCCGTCGTCACCAGCAGACCGGCGACCGAAGCCGCGTCCTGCAGGGCCGTCCGGACGACCTTCGTCGGATCGATGATGCCGGCCTTCACCAGGTCCTTGAACTCACCGGACTGGGCGTCGAAGCCGTAGTTGTACTCGTCCTTCTCCAGCGTCTTGCCGGAGATCACCGCACCATCTTCGCCGGCGTTCTCGGCGATCTGCCGCAGCGGGGTCTGAATCGCCTTCCGAACGATCTCGATCCCGAACCGTTGATCGTCGTTGTCGGCCTTCAGCTTGGACAGGATCAGCGAAGCCCGCGCCAGCGCCACGCCGCCACCCGGAACGATGCCTTCCTCGACCGCTGCACGGGTCGCATGCAAGCTGTCGTCGACACGGTCCTTACGCTCCTTCACCTCGACTTCCGTCGAGCCGCCGACGCGGATCACCGCGACGCCGCCCGCCAGTTTCGCCAGCCGCTCCTGTAGCTTCTCGCGGTCGTAGTCCGAGGTGGTCTCCTCGATCTGCGCCCGGATTTGCCCACAACGGCCCTGAATGTCCGCCTTCTTGCCGGCACCTTCGACGATCGTGGTGTTTTCCTTCTCGATCAGGATCTTCTTGGCCTTGCCGAGATCGGTGATCTTCACGTTCTCGAGCTTGATGCCAAGGTCTTCGCTGATCACCGTACCGCCGGTCAGGATCGCGATGTCTTCCAGCATCGCCTTGCGGCGATCGCCGAAGCCAGGCGCCTTCACGGCCGCGACCTTCAACCCGCCGCGCAGCTTGTTGACCACCAGGGTCGCGAGCGCTTCGCCCTCCACGTCCTCGGCGATGATCACCAGAGGACGGCCGGACTGCACGACGCTTTCCAGCAGCGGCAGCATCGGCTGCAGGCCGGACAGCTTCTTCTCATGGATCAGGATATAGGGCTGATCCATCTCGGCGATCATCTTCTCCGCATTGGTAATAAAGTACGGAGAAACATAGCCGCGGTCGAACTGCATGCCTTCGACGACGTCGAGTTCGGTCTGGATGCCCTTGGCTTCCTCGACCGTGATCACGCCTTCATTGCCGACCTTCTGCATGGCGTCGGAGATCATCTTGCCGATCTCAGTCTCGCCATTCGCGGCGATCGCGCCAACCTGGGCGGTCTCGGCCGGAGTGGTGATCTTGCGCGAGCGCTTCTTCAGTTCGTCGACGACCGCCTGCACTGCTTTGTCGATGCCGCGCTTCAGGTCCATTGGGTTCATGCCGGCGGCGACCGCCTTCGAGCCTTCGCGAACGATCGACTGAGCCAGCACGGTGGCCGTGGTGGTGCCGTCGCCCGCGATGTCGTTGGTCTTGCTGGCGACCTCGCGCACCATTTGCGCGCCCATGTTCTCGAACTTGTCGTTCAGCTCGATTTCCTTGGCGACGGT
>JBEKGV010000041.1:0-11656 GCA_050012615.1 Acetobacteraceae bacterium
ACCAGCGCTCTTCGCCGCGACCTAGAGGCCTCGATCGCCGCTCTCCGCAGCGACCTGGAGGCCTCGATCGCCGCTCTCCGCCGCGACATGGATGCCTCTTTTACATCCGTCCGCGAAGAGATGGCTGGCATGCGGCGTGATTTTCAATCCGCGTTGGACAACATGGGACTCCGACTCACGGTCCGCCTTGGGGCGATGATGGGCGTCGCCATTGCGGTCCTGGCTGCCATCATTAAGCTCTGACGTCCTGACACCCGCCACCCTGCGCTGTCAGACAGCCAACAGCACCAACAACAGGAGCGGATCATGCAACCAATAGTCGCCGTAATCGCACCGGGCATGATGGGCAGCGCGGTCGGCAAACGTATGACCAGCAGCGGGCTCGAGGTCCGGACCTCGCTCGAAGGACGCGGGCCCGATACGTTGGCACGCGCGAAGACGGCCGGCATGACCGGCGCCTCCGACGATCAAATCGCGGCCTGTGACTTCATTTTGTCGATATTGCCACCCGGCAGCGCACTGGAGCTCGCCGAGAAACTGGCACCGGCCCTGCGTGCCGCCGCCAAAAAGCCGATCTACGTCGACTGTAATGCGCTCGATCCCGCGACCGTGCTGCGCATCGCCCGGGTCGTCGAAGAAACCGGCGCCGCATTCGTCGATGGCGGGATCATCGGCGGGCCGCCGGAGCAAGACTCGAAAAACACCCGCATCTATCTGTCTGGCCCGGATGCCGCGAAGGTCACGGTGCTGGAACAATACGGGTTGAACATGCCGGTCCAGCCGGGGCCAATCGGCGCCGCCTCGGCGATGAAGATGTCTTATGCCGGCATCACCAAGGGTTTTACCGCGTTGGGCGCCGCCATGATGCTCGCCGCCACGCGCGCCGGTACGGCGGAGGCGTTGAAGGCCGAACTCTCCGGCAGCCAGCCCGCCCTTTACGGATGGCTGACGCGGCAAATGCCGAGAATGTATTCCAAGGCGTATCGTTGGGTCGCCGAGATGGAAGAAATCGCGGCATTCGTGGGCGAGGACCCCGCGGCCGCCAAATTCTACCAGGGCGCCGCGGAACTTTATGAGCGCATCGCCGCCGACTTCGATGGGCCGAACAAGGAAACCGCGATGCTTGACGCGTTCTGCGCCAAGAAGGGCTGACCGGCCATGGGTCAACTGATGACCAGAGGTACGCACCGTTATCCTCCCATGGACCGCGTCGTCTACGGTGTACCGTTGGCGGAGGCGCTGGCCGAAGAAATTCGCATCCGCGACTCGCGTGCCGTCTACGTCATGGCGAGCGGGACCCTCGCCCGGCAAACGGACGTCATCGATTCCGTCCGGCACGTATTGGGCAATCGCATGGCCGGCGTGTGCGCGAAAATCGGTGCCCATACGCCGCGCATCGACGTGGTCGCGGCGGCGAACGAGGCGCGCGCGGCGAACGCCGATCTCGTGCTGACGGTCGGTGGAGGTTCCGTCACCGATGCCGCCAAAATGGTTGGGTTGTGCCTTGGCAACGATGTCACCGCGCCCGAGCAGCTCGATGCGTTCCGTGCGTGGATCACGCCCGAGGGCAAAGTCGAGCGGCCGCCGACAAAGCCGCCGGGCGTGCGGTTCATCGCCGTGCCGACCACGCTGTCCGCGGGCGAGTTCACATCGTTCGCCGGCTGCACCGATACCACGCGGCACGTAAAGGAAAGTTTTGGCACCGCACTGATGATGCCGTCGGCGGTGATCCTCGATCCGGCGGTGACGGTGCACACGCCGGAGTGGCTGTTCCTGTCCACCGGCATCCGCGCTGTCGATCATGCGGTCGAGGACATTTGCTCGATCAACCCGACGCCGTTCTCCGACGGGGCGTCGTTGCACGCGCTTAGGCTTTTGTCGCGTGGACTGCCGGCGGTAAAGGCCAGCCCGGAGGATATGGCGGCGAGGCTGGACTGCCAGTTGGGGGCGTGGATGTCGATCATGGGCTCGCAAAATGGTGTGACCAAAGGGGCGAGCCACGGGATCGGTCACGTCTTGGGCGGCACGGCGGATGTGCCGCACGGCTACACGTCGTGCGTCATGCTGCCGCATGTGCTGCGGTTCAATGAGCCGGTGAATTCGGCGCGTCAGATGCTGGTGGCGGAAGCTTTGGGCTCGCCAGGGATGAAGGCCGCCGACGCTGTCGCCACCCTGATCGCCGGACTTGGTTTGCCCAGTACGCTGCGGGCGGTTGGGGTGAAGGCGGAACAATTGGACACGATCGCCCGGCAATCGATGCATGACCGGTGGGTGCACACCAATCCGCGCAAAATAGATGGACCGCCGGTGGTGAGGCAGTTGCTCGACGCGGCCTGGTGAAGGAGTTGTCATGTCCGAAACGGTTGGTACTCCGCTCAGCGACCTCGAACAAAAGGTGATGGACGCGGCGATCGCGGAAGCAGCGACAGGCTTCGCCGAGGGAGGCGTGCCGATCGGAGCGGCGTTGGCTCGGGGCACCGAAATCCTGGCAACGGGCCGCAATCGCCGTGTGCAACTCGGCGACCCGATCGCGCATGGGGAGATGGATTGTCTGCGCTCCGCCGGCCGGCTTAAAACCTACAGAGATTTAACCATCTACACGACATTGAGCCCTTGCATGATGTGTTGCGGCACAATTCTGCAATTTAAGATCGGAAAGGTTATCATCGGTGAAAACCGGACTTTTGGCGGCAATGAAGACTTTTTACGCTCGCGGGGAGTGGAGGTTGTCGTTTTGGATGATCCGCGGTGTGTTTCTCTGATGAGCCGCTTTCAACAGGAGCATCCGGATATCTGGAAAGAAGATATTGCGGAATAGATAACTGCCGTTCATCGGCAAGCCACGTCGCTTCGTCACGAGCGCGGGAACTTATCCTGCCTGGATCAGTTCGGGTAAGAGGGCGAGCGGTTTGCGCTCGCCGGTGATGCCCTGGAGGCGCGTGATGTTAAGAACTTTCATGATGGCGACGGCGGCTCTGACACTGATGTCCGGGGTCGGGATGCCAGAGGTCGGCTTCGCGCAATCGTCTACCTCTTCTAGTTCAACAACCGTGACGACACCTGGGGTAGCGCCGACGGACCACGTGGACGAGACGACCACCACTCGCCGTATCGATTCTCGCAATGGCGTGCTGATCGAAAAAGATACTGACGGGACGGAGGTTACGTCGCCTGGCGTTCCCGGCACGACCCACACGACGACCCAGACGACGACAATTCGTTAACCGCCTTCGCCGCCCGAGCGCCGTCGAAACGGTCCGACACATCAACTCAGCCGGACGCATCCGCCGCTGGCCAATTCGGGCTGACGGCGGGTGCGTCCGTGTGCGCTCCGGCGCCGGGGTTGCCAAGTAAATCAAACCAGGTCATTTCTGTTCGATGCGTCGTTGGGGAAGCACTGGCGCGGCCACATTGTTGACACAATGCCACTAACCAGAGGATAGCAGAGATCGTTTCGGGGACGATCAGTTGGGGAGAACTTCGCGATGACTGGACACAGTTCAAAAGAACTGGTTGTTACTGAAGGATTTTGCGTTTTTTTGCGCGGCACGGGGCGGAATCACTTGATCCCAGCCATAATCCTATCGATGGTGTTCTGTTTGGCCCTCGGACGGCAGGCGCACGCATGCTCGGCGTCGGCCGGGCAAACCGGCGAGGCGTCCTGGTACGGCCCAGGATTGCAGGGCAATCGGACCGCGAGCGGGGAACCCTTCGATATGTGGGCGATGACGGCCGCTCACCCATGCTTGCCGATGGGCACCCGGATCCTCGTCACCGTGCTGGCGACCGGCCGCAGCCTACTTGTCACCGTGAACGATCGGTTGCCGTCGCGCCGCCGCATTCTTGATCTGTCGGCCGGCGCGGCACGTGCCCTTGGCATCGCGAGCCGCGGCGTGGCGGCCGTGCAACTGTCGCTGCCGTCGCCCAGTGTGTTGGCAGCGCGATAGGTTTTTGCTTTGCAGTAAAGCCCCAGCAGACGCCAAACACGTTGAAAGTGGCCGGATCTGTGATACGTCTTGTCCATGACCACGACCAAGACATCCAACAGCATTTTTGTCCCGTCCGTGGAAGAGGTGGCGCGTATTTCCGACGCTGAGCGCACGGAACTGGTCGCGAGCCTCGAAGAAAGCCGCGCCGCGATCGACGCGGGCGACTTCGACGTGCTTACTCCGGGCGTGCTGCGAAAAGAGTTCGAAGCTATCCTGCATGGTGATGCGAGCGACGAGGAGCTTGACGCTCTTCTCGGAATTACGCCTCCGTCCTCCGGCTAGTCGGCGGTATGCCATATGAGATCGTCCGGTCTCCCACGGCACGTCGGGATATTCGTGAATTCGTTCGGTATTTGAAGCGAGAGGCAGGTGATGCCACCGCGCGAGCGTGGCTTGATGCGTTGGAACATGAGCTTCAGAGCGTCATCGCCAACCATCCAAATGTGTTCTCCTGGTTCCACGAAACCGGCGAACCGTATCGAGCCAAATTGTTCAAGCTGGCGCGGACAACCTATTGGATCATCAATGTCGTTAACGACGAACTCCGCCGTGTCGAAATTGTGCGCTTTTGGAATTCGGCACGACAACCGCTGACACACCGGCTGGGCTAGCCAAAGTCGAATTGTCGCGGATCATTCTTCATAATCCCGCGCACCCTCCGCTGTCACATACCCGTCCGCCAAATCGTCCGCCAGGCGCTCCCGGTCCCGGCCATTGGGCGGGCCATATCCGCCCGAGCCAGGCGCCTCCACCTCCAACGACGACCCGGCCGGCGCGGTGAAGCCTCCTTTGCTGGTCAATTTCCTTGCCGTTCCATCCGGCAGCCGCAGGGTCAGCTTCGCGGGAGCGCCGTGCAGCCCGCCGGCCAGTCCGAATGGCGGCGTCACCGTGCGCTCGCAACAAACCGCGGCGTGTGCGTCCCGCTCCAGCACGCGCCAGACGCGACGCACGCCCAGTCCGCCGCGCCAGGTTCCGGCGCCGCCGCTGTCGGGCACCAGAGCGTATTCCTCGACCCGCAAGGGAAAGCTCATCTCGAGAATTTCGATTGGCGTGTTCATCATGTTGCTGATGGTGCTCGCCACCGCGTTGATCCCGTCCTTGACGGGTCGAGCTCCAAACCCGCCTTTAACCGACTCGTAACTCACATAACGTTCGCCATTTCGAAAGTCCGTGCCGCCGAACGTCACCACGGCGGAGGTTCCCTGCGACCCCGCCATCACCGTCCTCGGCGTGATTTGAAACATCGCCGCCATCACCATATCGGCGATGCGGTGCGACATCTCGTGATTGGCGTAGACCACGGGAGCGGGCAACCGGGCGTTCACGACACAGCCTTCCGGCGCGGTCACGGAAACCGGCCGCCAGCAACCCGAATTGGGCGGAATGAGACTGCCGGGATCGACGATCATTTTCAGCGCGCAGAATACGCCCGATGCGGTCACGGTCAGCGGCGCGTTCATCGGCCCGGCGACCTGAGGATCCGACCCGGTGAAGTCGACACTGATCCTATCGCCGGACTTTCGCACACACAGCCGAATCGAGAAAGTCCGGTCCTCGGTTTCACCCGCCGCGATGACGCCGTCGCCGTCCAGCACGTCCTCGAACGACGCCTCGCCGTCCGGCAGAGCGAGCAGCGCGGCACGCATCATCGTTTCCGAGTAATCCTGCACCTCGGACATGATCCCGAGCAGTACATCGGCGCCGTATTTTCCCGCCAATGCCGCCAGCCTCACCTCCGCCCTTCGGTTCGCCGCCACCTGGGCGCGCAAATCGCCTAACCGCTCGGCGGGGGTGCGGACATTGGCGAAGATGATGGCCTCGATCCCCGGGTCCGGCTTGCCCTCACGGTACAGCCGGACCGGAGGCAGGCGCAGGCCCTCGCCGTAGATTTCCGTCACGGCACCGTAACTGCCGGGCGTGGCGCTGCCGACATCCGGCCAGTGTGCTCGCACGCAACCAAACCCGAGCAGACGGCCGCCGAAATATGCCGGCGCCACGACATTCACATCGGGTAAATGCGAGCCGCCCTGGTATGGATCGTTGTGAATGAACACATCGCCGGGCGCCACGTCCGGGAAGGCTCGCACGACGGCTCGCACCGCGTCGGGCATCGAGCCGAGATGGATCGGCAGATCGGGCCCTTGCGCCACCATGTTGCCGGCGACGTCGAAAATCCCGCAGGAATAGTCGCCGGCGACTTTCAGCAGCGGCGAATAGGCGGTTTTCGCCAGCACGATCTTCATCTCTTCCGCCGCCGAAGTCAGCGCGTTTTTGATCACCTCGAACCGCGCGGGATCGGTCTTCAGAGTTCGCACGAGTGCGACATCCGTTGGCACGACATCCATTGGTGCGTCATCCATCGGTCAGCTCCGGCTCATGCGAATGAAGCCCATGTCGTCCACGCGCGCGGTCCAACCGGGGGGCACAACGGTCGTCGAGTCAACCGCCTCGATGATCGCCGGTCCGGCGACAACGCTGCCCGCGGGCAATCCAGGCCGCCAATGCACGTGCGTCGATGTAAAGCCGGTCGCGGCGAACCAAACATCACGCGAACGCGTCCTCGCCGCGGACGCGTCGCCGGGCTGCGCAAGCATGAGCGAGGGCAGCCGGCCAATGGCGGTCAAACGCAGATTGACGAGCTGGACGGGTTCAGCCCGATTGGCGTGGCCATATGACAACTCATGTTTGGCATGGAACGCCTCCATCGCCGCGTCCAGGCTGGCACGGGTCACCTCGCCGTCGACGATCGGCACGGTCAGCTCATAGGCCTGGCGGCGATAGCGGAGATCAGCCTGACGTGGCAGAGCGCGGCGCTCCGGCGGCACCAGGGCCGCGTCCAGCATCGCCTGGCCGGATGTCTCCATCGCGGCGAACACCGCGGCGACACGGGCCGGATCGACGGTGCCGAGATCGGCGTAAAGTGTGCGGACGTAATCGCGTTTCAGATCGGTCGCGACCAACCCAAGCGCGGAGAAAGCGCCGGGGACCGGAGGCACGACGACCTCGGGGATCTGCAACTCGTCCGCCAGCGCAGTGGCATGAACCGGGCCGGCCCCGCCGAATGCGACCAGGCTGAATGCACGGGCGTCGTGGCCGCGCTCGACGGATACGATCCGCAGCGCCTCGGCCATGTTGGCGTTGACGATCTCCGCGATGCGGGCGGCCGCCTCCGCTATGGTCAGGTGCAGAGGCCGCGCGATCGCGTCATCAATGGCGCGCTCGGCGGCTTCGATGTCGACGATCAGCGCGCCGCCGAGCAAGGACTGCCGGTCCAGATAGCCCAGTACGAGATCGGCATCGGTCACGGTGGGCCGCGTGCCTCCGGCGCCGTAGCCGGCAGGCCCAGGATCGGCGCCGGCACTATGCGGGCCGACGCGGAGAGAGCCGCCGGGGTCGATCCAGGCGATGCTGCCTCCCCCGGCGCTGACTTCGGCCAGATCGATGACGGGGACACGGATGGGATGGCCGGTGCCGTTCATCCAACGGCTGCCGCTGCCGGAGCCGCCGACTTCATACTCGGCGGTCACCGCGATCTCACCGCCGGCGATCACGCTGGCCTTCGCCGTGGTGCCGCCCATGTCGAACGAGATGATGTCGGAAAGACCGAGTTGGCGCCCGGCCAGAGCAGCGGCGATCACACCGGCGGCGGGCCCTGACT
The DNA here is from genome assembly GCA_050012615.1 of Acetobacteraceae bacterium. Lineage (GTDB taxonomy): Bacteria > Pseudomonadota > Alphaproteobacteria > Acetobacterales > Acetobacteraceae > Rhodopila. The sequence continues at coordinate 7,648 of JBEKGV010000041.1, forward strand.
CGACGACAGCGGCGGGCATGCGCAGAGCCTCGGCGATGTCGATGACGCCGCCGCTGGAGCCCATCACATGCAGGTCCGGCAGGCTAAGCGACGTCGTCGCTCGCTGAAGCCGGTCGAGGTACCCGGCTAGCAACGGCCCGACATAGGCGCAGACGGCGGTCGTGCTGGCTCGCTCGAATTCGCGGATTTCGGGGAGGACGTCGCAGGACAGGAACACCGGGACGTTGGGCAGCGCTTCCCTCAGTTTCGCACCGAGGCGGCGTTCGTGGGAGTCGTTGAGGAACGAGAACATTAGCGAGACGGCGACGGTGTCCAGGCCCGCGCTTTGGATCGCGGCGGCGATGCCGGCGATCTCGTCCTCCGCCAGCGTTGTGACCACCTCGCCCTGGGCGTCGATCCGTTCGGTGATCTCGTAACGCCAGCGGCGCGGTACCAGCACGGCCGGCGCGTCCTGAAACAGGTCATAAAGATCGACGCGGGAGGAGCGGCGCAATTCGAGAAGATCGCGGAAGCCTCTGGTGGAGATGAAGCCGGTCCGCGCGCCTTTGTGCTCCAGCAGAGCGTTGGTGACGACGGTGGTGGCGTGCGAGAGCAGCGATACGTTGGCGGGGTCGATATTGTGTTGATCGAGGCCCTGACGGATGCCCTCGATCACGGCGAGGCCGAAGTCGTGCGGTGTGGTCAGGACTTTGGCGATGCCGATGCGGCCGGTGGTTTCCTCGACCATGGCGACGTCGGTGAAGGTGCCGCCAATGTCGATGCCGATGCGCCAGGCCATGCCGATATCCCTCGATCCCGTTCACGTGCTTTCGCGGCACCTGATTTGGTCGATTGGACCGCACCACCACACGTGGTGCAAGGCTCCTTTACACGTCCGTGCAATGGTCAGTTTCGGTGCTACGTTCGGCGCGGAATGTCTCCTGTCTCGTAAAACACGCCGTCAATAACGGGCGGATGCGTCTTGCTGTAAGATATCCAGTACCGGCCCGCCTTGATCCACGCACGGCCCGGCCGAATGCGGATAGGGGCCGGGTGCCGGAAGGCCGCCGGTTGGATTCTGCTCAATCTTCCGACCTGCCTCCCGGGTCGCGTCGATCAGCCCGCGAATTGCTTCGATGCGCCCTTTGGCCTCGTAGTGCTGGCGGAGTTCCAGAAACTGCCACGCCGCCCTTGCGGTGAAGCCAATCAACGCTGGCGCGTGTTCTTACGTGCCTTTTTGGCCGAGGCCCTGGCTTCAAGCCGGGCAAGGCTCTCGGTGAGATCGCGCATGACCTCATCACCCGGGACAATGCGGCCAGCCGCGAGGTCGGCCTCGCTCTCGGCGAGGGCTTCGAGCCACCCGGCTGGCGCAATGGGGCGGGTTGGGGTTTCGTCCATTGGAAGAGAATAGGTCCTCCCGATCCTGTTTTCCAGTTTCTTCTGGCTTCGCGCGGTAGGGATTTGAAGCCTGATGCCAAGATACGGAAAATCGATGTTTCCGCTTTTGAATTGCGTCCTAACCAGTTACTCGAAACGTGCCAAATGCAAAAAGCTGAATATGAGCATTCGCTCCGTAACGAATCGATCAGAACGTGATCATTTATCACAAACAAAAATCAACCGCCGTTTCCATCTCCAAAAATCACCTTTATCGGATACAGGTGATCAGATAGGGTGTACATGCATCCATCCCCCAGCGAGGTCCCCCATGTCAGGTGTCAACTCACCCCTCTCAGGTCCAGTCAACCTGCCGCTGTCTGGAGGCGTCACACAAACCTTCGCTCCCTGGGTGAATCTCACGGTCAATGTCGGGCAGTCATCTAACCCGAGCATCGAGACAGACGCACTGGCGGTGGCCAGCTATGGAAAGCAACTCGGCCGGATCGGCGACGCCTTGATTGTGCTGCTCAAGCATTTTGAACACATGGAAAAACTTTCTCCGGCGGAAAAACAGGCAATCAGCGATCTGGAGTCCATGCTCAATGAGATTGCCAACAAGAAGGTGGACCACGGCGCCAAACTGGTGCTCAGACCAAAATGACCGAGGGCCTGGCTCTTCATCCTCACCGCTTACATTCAGGGCACGGCTTCCGAAGCAAACCGTGATAACTCAAGGTCCGTAGGAATCTAACCACCCTTGCGCGGACCACGTCCCGTCCGCCGCATGCACTGACCGGCGCGGCCTAACCTCTGCTATCGTGACAACCTGACATAAGCGGAACTGACATGAAGGCCGGAACGAGCCAAAATGGCTGACCTGACATCGCCCATCCAGGAGACCATGGACGAAACCGTCCCCGACACGGAAATTCGCCTGGCGCAGGATCTGCTGTTCTTCGCGTACCGCGACTTCACCAACGCGGCGGACGTGATCCTGGAGGAACTGGGTCTCGGTCGGGCGCACCACCGGGCCATGCATTTCATCGGCCGCCATCCCGGCATCACCGTCTCGGAGTTGCTGTCGATCCTGCGCATCACCAAGCAGTCCCTCGCCCGGGTCCTGAACGAGCTCATGGACCGAGGCTACGTTGCCCAAACCCCCGGTCTGGGCGACCGGCGGCAGCGGCTGTTACGTCTGACCGGCACCGGGAAGGCACTGGAACGGCGGCTGTTCGGCCGGCAAAAGGCACGGCTCGCCGAGGCATTCCATAACGCGGGCCCCTCGGCCCTCGCGGGATTTCGCCAGGTCATGCGCGGCATCATGGACGAGAGTGCCCGCGCCTGGGTTGATCTGGGATTACGCGACGGCAACGATCGATCCGGCACGTAAGGTCGACGACGTCCCCGACGTGCCGGATCGCCGAGGTCGTCGCGGCCCGGCCGCCTGCAACGTCATCCCGTTCGCACAAGACCGATGGCGGTCACTGTGCATGGACGAGCCAAATTGAACCCGGCCAGGCGCAACCTCTCCCTCCAAGCCCATGCGTGACGATATACTCGACCGCGCCATGCTATGGAGTATGGTGCGATGATGACGGACGACTCCCACATCCTGGTCGTCGAAGACGATGCGCGGCTGCGCGACCGCCTGGCACGTTACCTGACCGGCGAGGGTTTCCGTGTCACGTCGGCGCCAGACGCTGCCGGCGCGCGCGCCAGGATGCGCGGGATCAGTCCGGACCTGCTGGTGCTGGACGTGATGATGCCGGGGGAAACCGGCCTTGACCTGACCCGCTCGCTGCGGGAGGAGCAAGGCCACGATCTGCCGGTCCTGATGCTGACCGCGCGCGGTGCGCCCGAGGACCGGATCGCGGGCTTCGAGGCCGGCGCCGATGACTATCTGCCCAAACCGTTCGAGCCCAGAGAGCTCGTGCTGCGCATTCGGGCGTTGCTGCGGCGCGCGCCGGGGCCGGTTCCGGCGGCGGCCGAACCGCCCAGTGGCCAGGTACGGATAGGCACGGCGGTTTTTGATCTCAGTCGCGGTGAACTTATCGGCCCATCCGGCCCGATCCGCCTGACCGGGGGTGAGGCGGCGCTGCTGACCGCGCTCGCCAGCCGGCCCGGCGAGATCCTCTCGCGTGAGGACATCGCCGCGGCACTTGGCACCGATGAGACGGGGGAACGCGCGGTCGACGTCCAGGTCACGCGTTTGCGCCGCAAGATCGAGGCCGACCCGCGCGAGCCGCGCTTCCTGCACACCGTGCGCGGGCGTGGCTATGTGCTGAAACCGGGCGTTTGAATGCGGACGGCCGTCCCGGGCATGGGTTGGATCAAGCGGCTCATGCCGAAGTCGTTACTGGGCCGCAGCCTGCTGATGATCCTGATCCCGCTGGTGGCGTTGCAGGCGGTCACGTTTCAGATTTTTTACGGAACGCACCTGAACATCATCTCCCGCCGTCTCTCCTCCGCGATCGCCGGAGAAATCGCGCTGACCGTGCAGCTGATGGATCGATACCCCAGCCGGGAGGACCATGAATGGATCCTCGATCGCGCCCGTGAAAGGCTCGGTCTGGACATTACCCTCGAACGGGATGCGACGCTGACCGCCACTCGGCGCGTCGATATCCTTGGCCCGATGGACGACGACCTC